>NZ_BAAHXI010000036.1:0-42376 GCF_054656955.1 Deferrisoma palaeochoriense | reverse complement strand
GTCAATTAGTCAGGGACGTCCTGGTTTCCACGGTCTCCACATACTTCATCCCTGGCGCCTGATGAACATTAGGGCTCACCCTCTGGGCCGGCTTCAATTTGGCCGAACTCGGCAAACGCATCCGGGTCCAACTCCAGCAACTCGACGAGCTTCTTGCGAACCCCGATGCCGTGTTCGATGAGCAGGTCCACCAGTTTGCCACCGTCGATGAGCGTAATCGGCGCGGCGCCGGGTTCGAACGCAGCCTCGCGGGTGCCCTTCGAGAACTTGGACGTCGCGATGATGGTTCCCCGCACCGCGCCAAAGCGGTGAAGCGATCCGCGCAGGGCGTCGAGGTCTTTGCGCTGGATAGTGCGCTTGTGACGCTTGGCCTGGACGACCTCGCGGACCGAGGTGATCCCCAACTCGATGTCGGCCACGACGTCGACACCGCCGTCGCCGGAGCGACTGGTGACCTGCACATTGTCGTAACCCATCTCCTCAAGCAGTCGCTTGACCAAGTACTCAAACGCGAACGGGTCAAGCTCAGCCAAGACCTCGGCGATGCTTTCGCGCACCGAGGAATCCTGTTCGCGGACGAGGGCGCGGATCTGCTGGTGTGCATCTCCTGTCGCGGCATCCTCGTCGCCGGTGCGACCAAGGTAAGCGAGCCCCGCATCGGAGATGTTGTACTTGGTGCCTGTTCGCTCGATCAGGCCACGAGCAAGCAGATTACCGAGCCGATAACGTAAGGTGCTTTTGATCGTGCTCTCGGCGCGGAACTTGGAACGCCGGGAGAGGTAGTCGGCCCAATCGGAGACGAGTTCGCCGAAAGAAGCCGAGCCGTGATCGGCAACGATCGCGAGGAGTTTGAGGAGACCCTCGCCTTCGTCGATAGCCGCCTCGACCTCTCCGCCGGGCGAGCGCACGAAATCGGCTCCTCGTTCGGTGAGATGGAGGACGCCCGCGGCGTCCTCTTCGATCAACTTGTAACGTTTGGCCAGAAGCCAGTGCCCGTAGACGTGTCGCGGGTTGACTCGTCCCTTCGTACCTCGCCAAATCGCTTCTGCGAGCTCCCGATCTGTGCCCGTGAGCCGCTCGGGGATCCATGTATCCGGCGAGGTCCAGTCTACCGGGTCCTGTGGCGTGCCGCGCAGGGCTGCGATGGTCGATCGGAGGCCGGTGACCTCGGCGCTAGGCCTTCCGTTCCAGATCGGGAGGACCGCTCGCAGTTCGTCGTACCGGGGAAAGAGAGGGATCCGCACGCGGCGTTCGGCATCGTCTCGTTCACTACCATCGGGTGACTGCGGTGCGCCCGTGTCGCGCAGGCCAAATACACCGGGCTTCACTCGGACGAAAGGGCTCGCGCTCCCGTTGCGTTTGATGTCCACCGCGAGCACCGCGTTGAGGGAGGCCGCCGGCGTCTTCGACTGTGACTGGCTCAATCCGCCCTGGAGAATCCGCTTGGTAATCTCCTGGTAGTGCAGGGGTTCTCCCGCTTCGGCGAGAACCTTGCGGGCCGCGTCCTTGAGCGAGAGGCTCATCGCCCAGCTCCTTCCTCTTCTGCTTGAATGCTCGTGCAAGTCGTCGGGCGCTCCCGCGCCGTTAGCGATCCGGCAGGCGTTGACCTCGAAAAGCCGGAGCTTCCAGGACCCTCCAATGTGGTGGGCAAGCAGAGCTGTATTCCCGATCCCGCTGCAGACCAGGAACTTTTCGACCACGAACGACTTCGCGACTCCTTTAACGGAAACCCAGGGATCGGGCATTGAGCTCAGGGCCTCTTTGTGAGTTGTGAGCACAAGGCGGGCGCATTTGCGGGCTGGGCCGGACCGGGCCCAGGTTGGCGCGCTCGCGGAACTCTGGGGGCCCTGCTATCCCACTGTGGATCCCTGGGATGATGTTTCGGTCATTTGCTGGAGTACATCCCAGCTTTGGGTATGAAACACAACGGCCGCAAGCGCCTCGCCGGGCGTTGCGGCCGTGGGTGGTCTTCGGGATGGGGTGTCGGGACATCGCCTCCCCCGGTCGATTTCCCTGCTGTAGCGGGCTCCTGTTGTATACGGGTGCGCGCTCGTCTGTGTCAAGGTGGGAGGGGGAGTCGGTCGAGCGCGGTCTGGCATCAGCCTTTGTGGAACCGGACGTCGAAGCCGGCGGCGCGGAAGGCCTTGAAGCGGGCCCGGGCCGGGCCGACCCGGTCGGGGAGGTCCACGGGGGCGAAGTCCACGACCTGGTCGAAGCCCTGGAGGTCGGCGGGGGAGGCGTCGCGGGCGAGCACGAGGCAGGTGGCGGCGTTGGGGTTTCCGGGCTTCCAGCCCACGGCCACGGGTTCCTCGACCCGCTCCTCCCCCTGCCACAGGGCGTGGGGCACGAACGAGTCCTCCCGGAACTCCCACAGGAGGTCGTCGAGGTGCCGGGCGTCGGCCTGGGATTCGGCCCACACGTACACCCGCAGGCCCGCCTCGTAGGCCCGCTCCACCGTGTCGCACAGGGCCAGATCCCACCGGGGGCCCTTCACTTCGAAGAAGTCGATGCGCATGGCTCGCTTCGCGGCTGGAAGGCTGGAAAGCTAGAAGGCTAGAAAGCTGGCCCCCCCTCACCCCGGCCCTCTCCCCCGTGTCGGGGGCCAGAGTTCGGAATTCAGAGGACAGGACCCGATCGGTACGCCGACGGCCCCCGGATCGGGATCGGATGGGCCCCCGCCTTTCCGGGTCTGGCGTGCGGAACGAGGGGGTTGGGAAGGGCGGGCTCAGCCGTTGGGACAAAGGAGGGTCGGCCTCCTAGCCTCCCAGCCTCCTAGCTTTCTAGCTTCCCCGCCTTTCTCACACAAACCTGAGCATCATGTCCCGGCAGGCCTCTTCGATCCGGTCGGGGCCGTAGGAGCGCACCACTTCGGCCAGGATCGCCTCGGCCCGGGCGCGCACCTCGGGAATCTCGAGGTCGGCGAGCCCGTTCACGAGCCCGGCACGGCGGGCCACCTGGTAGAGCCGCTGCTCCCCCGGGTCGAGGTTGAGGAACGCGTCGCACCGGGCCAGCAGGGCCTCCTTCTCCTCGGGGAGTTGGCCCTCCAGGTCGCCCAGGAGGTTCATGATGTGGTCGCTCACGAGCCGGCTGTGGATGCCGTCGAGCGCCTCGATGAACCGCCGGATCTCGGCCACGATCTCGGCGTCGGTCTGGCGGGTGAGCCGGGCCTCGGGCCCGTGGAACTCCTGCCAGAGGTCGATCTTGGGGCCCAGGGTCAGGGTGCGCAGCCGGATGAAATCGGGGTCGATGGCGTTCAGGACCCGGGCCGAGTCGAGGGCGTGGCCCTCGCTCATCTCGCGGCCGCCGAGCCCGGGGATGATGTACTCGCTGAGCTCGAGCCCCGCCTCCTTCACCTTGCGGCCGGCCTTGATGTGGATCTCGCTCGTCGCGCCCTTCTTGATGAGTTCCAGGAGCGGGTCGTGGCCGGTCTCCATGCCGATGTGGATCCGGGTGAGCCCGAGTTCGCCGTAGGAGCGCAGCACCCCCACCGGCAGCCGGGCCACGGTGCGCGACCGGGCATAGGTGGTGATCCGCTCGACCTCGGGGAACTTCTCCCGGAACCGGCCGAGCACCCGCCGGAGGTTCTCGGGCTTCATGACCAGGGAGTCGGCGTCCTGCAGGAACGCCGTGCGGCCGCCGTGGGCCAGCGCGTTCGCCACCATCCACTCGGCCTCGGTGGTCACGAGCCCGCGGGCCACCAGGGCCCGGGGGCCGTCGGAGCCCATCTCGGCCCGGAGCCGATCGCGGATGCGGGCCATCTCGTCGATCTGGGCCTCGATCTCCTCCACCGGCCGCAGGCCGAACTTGTGGCGCTTGTAGGTGCGGCAGAACCGGCACCGGTTCCAGGGGCAGTTGCGGGTGAGGCGCAGCAGATAGCTGCCCGCCTCGCTCGGGGGCCGGATCGGCCCGATCTCGAAGGGAACCGCGTCTTGGCTCATGGGTCCGCGCCCAACTCCTCGCGGGCCACCAGGGCCGCGCCGAAGGCGCCCAGGAACTGGGGATCGGGGGGCACCTCGACCCGGGCCCCGGTGCGCTCGGCCATGAGTTTCGCCACGATCGGAAACGCCGCCACCACCCCCCCGCTCATCACGATGAACTCCCCCAGGGGCCCCATCTCCACCACCCGGGCGATCACCGAGTTGAAGATACCCCGGCAGAGGTTCTCGGGCTCCTCGCCCTCGCGGATCAGCTTGATCACCTCGGTGGCCGAGAACACGGTGCAAAACGAGGCCAGGGTAATGTCGCGGGTGGCCCCCTCGGCCAGGGCCTCGATCCGCTCCAGGGGGATGTCGAGCCGGTGGGCGATCTCCTCCACGAACGCCCCCGTGCCGGCCGCGCACTTCCGGTTCATGAGGAAGTTGGCCACCGTGCCGTCGCGGCGCACATGGATGATCTTGTTGTCCTGCCCCCCGATGTCCACCACGTCCATCTCCCGGGGGAAGAAGTGGTACGCGCCCTTGGCGTGGCACGAGATCTCGGTACGCCGGGCGTCGGCAAAGGGCACGTTGCGCCGGCCGTAGCCCGTGGCCACGGTGCAGGCCACCCCCGGCACCCCGGCCTTGGCCAAGACCTCGTCCCGGAGCGCCGCGGCCGCCTCCTCGAACCGGATGCCGGTGCGCCGCAGGGCCCGGGCCGCCACCCGGCCCTCGGGGTCCAGGAGCACCGCCTTGGACCAGGACGACCCCAGGTCGAGCCCCAGCACGTGGGCGGCCATGGGCCTAGCCTCCCACGGCCCGGGCGGGCCCGAGCTGCTCGATGAACGCCTCGATGTTCGTTTTGGCCTGCTCCTCCGAGAAGCACCGGAGGTCGTTCAGGTCGCCGTAGATGATGATGAACGGCACCCCGGTCTTCTCCTTGAGCCGCTGGGGCAGCCCGTAGCGGGTGTTGGAGTTGTGGGGGCAGGTCTTGGCGTCGTGGTACACCACGCCGTCCACCTGGAACTCCCGGAGCAGCCGGGCCATGATCTCCTCCTTGGCCGCGTCGGAGCGCACGATGAAAAGCTCCAGATAGGCCCGGGCCATGCTCTCAAAGGGCTCGTCCGGGTCGAAGGCGTCGAACACCCAGGAGTTACAGTAGGTGCTCACGACCACGGCGGTCCGGAGCTCCTGGAAGAAGAGCGCGAGGTCCCGGAGCTTGCCCCACACGGGCATGCCCTCCCAGTAAAGCCGGTACCGCTCGCCCTCCACCGCGGCCACGCCCTGGGCCACCCGCTCCTTGAGCTCCGCGAGGAGCTCCTCGTAGAACGCCACGGCCTCGGGGGTGCCCCGGAGCACCACGGCCGGCCCCATCAGGATGCAGGCATCGAAGAAGGTGAGCGGGCTCGGCCGGTGGCTCGCCTGCCACAGGCACTCCTTCCACAGCCGGGAGGTCTGGGCCGAGAGCCGCATGACCTCCCGGAACCGGTCCAGGTCGAACCGCCGGCCCGACACCTCCTCCAGGGTGGGGATGAGGGCCTTGTACTGGGCCACCATGGCGCCTACGTGGGCCCCGGTCACCTCGGTGATGCCCGTGGGCGAGTTCACCCCGATCACCGGCACCCCGAAGTGGCGGCCGTAGAACGAGAACCAGTCCTGCACGTCGCGGCACTGGTTCGTGTTGTACACGAGCACGTCGGGCCGGGGCACCCCCTCGAGCCCGTAGGCCCTCTGGAGCGGGGTTTCGCCGGCCAGGAAGGCCCCGATGTCGGAGGTGAGGTAGCTGCAGATGTCGGGGCTGTAGCCCACCGCGTTGGCGAGCGGGATGTACTTTTCGGCCGACCGGGTGGCCCCCAGCATGGCCCCGTGGTTCTCAGGGTAGTACACGTGGAACCCGAAGCTGTGCAGCAGCTCGGCCGGCCCCACGCTGGTGCACCAGGCCACCTTTTCGTTGGGGTCCTTGGCCGCCGCGTCCACGTCGCGGAAGTGGCCGGCCATGAGTTCCTTCATGCGCTTCTGGGCGCGAAACGGCTTGATCTCGGGCATGGTTGTCTCGGCTCGAAAGCTGGGAAGCTAGAAAGCTAGGAAACTGGAAAGCCGTGCGTCGACGGCCCCTCTATTCGCCCGTGAACGCGGGGCGGGACTTCTCGATGACGCTCTTGAGGCCTACCAGGGCGTCTTTGGTGGCGAAGATCGCCGGGAGCTCCGAAAGCTCGAGCTCCAGGGCCTCGTCCAGGTCCTTGCCCAGCCCCTCGTCGATGATCCGGTTCGCCACCTTGACGGCGAGCGGCGCCTTTCGCGACACGGCCTTCACGGCGGCGACCACCCGCTCGTCGGCGTTGGGGGCCTTGCCGGCCAGGACCTCGGCGATGTGGGCGTCGGAGAACGCCTCGACCACGGGCTCCCACCCGGCCGGCACCTGCTTGGGGGCGTACTTGTCCCGGATCTCGCCCTTTTCCACCAGGTCGCGGATGAAGGCATCGGCCTCGGCCGCCGGGGCGAAGTACCCGGCCAGCCCGATCTCATGGGCCGTCTTGCCGTCGAGGAACTGCCCGGTGAGCACCAGGTACTTCCCGAGCTCCTTCCCCACGATCCGGGGCGTGCGCTGGGTGCCCCCGAGGCCCGGAAAGATGCCGATCCCGGTCTCGGGCAAGCCGAAGGTGGCCCGGTCGGTGGCCACGATGGCGGCGCAGGCGATGGCCAACTCGGTGCCGCCCCCCAGGGCCAGGCCGTCCACCTTGGCGATGACCGGCTTGGGGCTCTTCTCGATCTTTCGCAGCACCTTCTGGCCCTTGCGGGCGAAGGCCGCGATGTCGTCGATCCGGCCGGCCTCGATGTTGTCGATGAAGAACTTGATGTCCGCGCCGGCCACGAAGGCCTTGTCGCCCGCCCCCTGGATCACCAGGGCCTTCACGTCGGGCCGGGTCACGGCCTGGTCGAACGCCGCCTCCAGCTCGGCCACCACCGCGCCGTTCAAGGCGTTCAGGGCCTTGGGCCGGTTGATCGTGAGCGTGGCGATGCCGTCCGAAACCTCCACGAGCACCAGGTTCTCCGCCATGGCCGATCCTCCCATCTCCCGCTTGCTGGTTGAAAAGAAACCGCGATCTGGTGAACACTCACCGAGCGGCCCGCCGGAAGCACGCGCCGGCCGGGCCAGCGGGTCCTACATTACAAGATGCGTGCCTTCCGGTGAAAGGAGGATTCCCATGCGCCGTGCCCTCGCCCTTGTCCTGTGCCTCGCCCTCCTCGCGCCCGCCGCGTTCGCCGCCGAGCTTGCGGGCGTGTCGCTGCCCGACACGGTGACCGTGGAGGGCCAGACCCTGAACCTTCAAGGCCTGGGGCTCCGGAAGAAGTTCTTCTTCAAGGTGTACGTGGGGGCCCTCTATCTCGCCACCCCGACCTCCGACGGCAACCAGGCGGCCCGGGCCGACGAACCCAAGCGGATCACCATGCACTTCCTGCGCGACGTGGGAGCCGACAAGCTCAAGGAGGCGTTCGAGGACGGCTTCTTCAAGGCGGCCCAGGAGCGGCTCGACGCCCTGCGGCCCCGGATCGACCGGTTCCTCTCCCTGTTCCCCGAGGAGGTGGAGGAGGGGCAGGCCGTCTCCCTGACCTACCTGCCCGGGAAGGGCACCCAGGTGGAGATCGGCGGGGAGATCAAGGGCACGATCGAGGGCCGGGACTTCATGGAGGCCCTGTGGCTCATCTGGCTCGGCGACGCCCCGGCCGACGCCGACCTCAAGAAGGGGATGCTGGGGATCAAGTAGCGGGGCGGCTTGGCGGCTAGGCGGCCGGTCGCTCCCCGTCGGCCCGGCGGACGGCCTCCAGGAACGCCCGGAGCTTTGCCGGGTCCTTGATGCCCGGCCGGGCCTCGGTGCCCGAGGCCCCGTCCACCGCCCAGGGGTGCACGGCCCGGATCGCCTCGGCCACGTTTTCGGGGGTGAGCCCCCCGGCGAGCACGATCCTCCCGAAGCGCTTGGCCTCCCGGGCCAGGCCCCAGTCGATGGTGCGGCCGGTGCCGCCCCCGGGCGCGTCCAGGAGGAAGGCCCGGCATCCGGGGTACCGGGCCAGGGTCTCCAGGGACTCCGGCCCGGTCACGCCCACGGCCTTGAGCACCGGCACCCCGAGCCCCGCCACATAGTCGGCGTCCTCCGTGCCGTGGAGCTGGGCCAGGTGGAACCCGCACGCGCGGACGATCCCTCGGACCTCGTCGGCCGGCTGGTTCCGGAACACCCCCACCGCCGTGACGAACGGCGGGAGCTCCTCCACCACCCGGGCCACCACCTCGGGATCGGCCGGCCGCTTGGTGCCCGGCGCGAACACGAACCCCAGGGCGTCGGCCCCGAGGTCGGCCGCCAGGAGCGCGTCGTCGCGGCGGGTGAGCCCGCAGACCTTGACCCGGGTTCTCATGGCCCGCGCCCCAGGCTCGCCCGCCCTCCCGCCGGGGGATTGGGCCGGGCCCCGATGGGATCCGACGTCGGCCTCATGCCCCGCGCTCCACGAGGCGCCGCAGGGCCTCGCCCGGGTCGGGGGCCGTGACCAGGGCCTCCCCGATCAGGAAGGCCCGCACCCCCAGGGCCTCCAGGTCGTCCAGGTCCGCGGCCGACCGGAGACCGCTCTCGCTCACCACGACCCGGTCGTCCGGGATCCGGGGCAGGAGCCGCCGGGTCACGTCGAGGGAGACCTCGAACGTGGCGAGGTTGCGGTTGTTGATGCCCAGAAACCGCGCCCCGCTCACGAGGGCCAGGTCGAGCTCCCCCTCGTCGTGCACCTCCACCAGGGGCTCCACGCCCACGATCCGGCACAGGTCCACGAACTCCCCGAGCCGCGGGCCCAGGACGGCCGCGATCAGGAGCACGAGGTCGGCCCCCCAGGCCCGGGCCTCCCAGACCTGGTAGGGGTCCACCACGAAGTCCTTCCGGAGCACGGGGATGTCCACGGCCTCGCGCACCGCCCGGAGGTCCTCGAGGCTCCCCCCGAAAAAGTCGGGCTCCGTGAGGACCGAGATCGCGAACGCGCCGGCCTCGGCGTAGGCCCGGCCCAGGGCCGCCGGGTCCAGGTCGGGCCGCAGGTCCCCCTTGGAGGGGCTCCGGCGCTTCACCTCGGCGATCACCGCCCGACGGCCCGCGGGCCAGGCCGCCAGCCGATCCCGCGGGGCCTCCCCCCGCCGGCCCCGGCCGCACCGGTCCCATAGGAACTCCAGGGGCACCTTCTCCTGGGCCTCGGCCACCCGGCGGCGCCGGACGGTCACGATGCGGTCGAGGATCGTGGTCATCGGTTCGTGATCTCCACGAGCTGCTCCAGCTTCTGGAGGGCGCGGCCCGAGTCGATGGCGTCCTGGGCCATGCGGATGCCCCACATGAGGTCCTTGGTGGCGCCGGCCACGAGCAGCGCTGCGCCGGCGTTCAGAACCACCACGTCGCGGCGGGGCCCCTTTTCACCCTCCAGGATCCCCCGCACGATCCGGGCGTTCTCCTGGGCGTTGCCGCCGTGGATCGACTCGGGCGGGGCCGAGGAGAGCCCGAACTCCTCGGGGGTGATCTCGAACTCCTCCACCTGGCCGTTTCGCAGCTCGGCCACGTGGGTGGGCCCCGTGATGGTGATCTCGTCGAGCCCGTCGGAGCCGTGCACCACGAAGGCCCGCTCGCTCCCGAGCCGCTGGAGCACCCGGGCGAGCTTGCCCGTGAGATCCTTGCGGTACACCCCCAACACCTGGCGGCTCGCGCCGGCCGGGTTCGTCAGGGGCCCGAGCACGTTGAAGATCGTCCGGATCCCCATCTCGCGGCGCACCGGGGCCACGTGGCGCATGGCCGAGTGCAGGAGCGGCGCGTACAGGAACCCGATCCCGATCTCCCGGATGCAGGTCTCCACCACCTCGGGGGTCACGTCGAGATTCACCCCCAGGGCCTCGAGCACGTCGGCGCTGCCGCACCGGCTCGACACGGCGCGGTTGCCGTGCTTGGCCACCCGCACCCCGGCCGCGGCCACCACCAGGGCCGTGGTGGTGGAGATGTTGAAGGTGTTCGTGTCGTCGCCCCCGGTGCCGCAGGTGTCGAGGATCGACTCGTACTCCACGTTGATCTCGTCGCGGTCGAGGGTGAGCACCTCCTTGCGGGGCTCCACCCGGATCGGGGTGGCGTGCTCCCGCATCACCCGGGCCGCCCCCGTGATCTCCTCGATGGTCTCGCCCTTGATCCGCAGGGCCGTCAGGAACGCGGCCATCTGGGCGTGGGTGGCCTCGCCGCCCATGATCGCCTCCATGGCCTCGATCATCTCCCCCTCGGTGAGATCCTGGCCCTCGACCACCTTGTGAATCAGTTCCTTCAGCATGGGGCGCTCCTTTGTCGGCTGGAAGGCTGGAAGGCTGGGAGGCTGGAACGCTGGGAAGCTCGAACGTCGCCCCCCCGGGGACCGGGCATTCGAGAGTTCCTCCGTTTTCCAAGTGACCTCCGCTAGGCGGCTGGGCTGCTCGGCAGCTTGGCGGCTAAGAGCATTCGGGATTCCGGCGTCATCGCGCCCGCGAACCTGTGGGAGCGGCTTCCGAGCCGCGACGCCCTTTCTTTCGGGCCTTGCGGCCCGGATCGCGCCTTGGAAGGCGCTCCCACACCGAACCCCTGACTCGCACGTTACGGTCCTGCGTAGCGGGGGCCCCAAAGGCGCCCTGGGGAGTTTCCAACTGACACCGACCCGTCACCCAGACTCAACGGATCTCCAGAAAGTTCTTAAGGATGTTCATGCCCTCTTTCGTGAGGATCGACTCGGGGTGGTACTGCATGCCGTAGAGCCGGGCCTCGTCGTCGGCGATGCCCATGATCTCGTCGTCCTCCACGGTCCAGGCGGTGATCCGAAACCGCGCCGGCAGGCTCTCCCGACGGATCACCAGGCTGTGGTACCGGGTGGCCTCGAAGGGGTTGGGGATGCCCCGGTAGATCCCGGTGCCGTCGTGGTGGACCATCGAGGTCTTACCGTGCATGAGCCGCTTGGCCCGCACGATCTCGGCCCCGTAGGCGTAGCCCATGGACTGGTGGCCCAGACACACCCCCAGGACCGGCACCCGGCCCGCGAACCGCCGGATCACCTCCACGCTCACCCCGGCGCCCGTGGGATCGCCAGGCCCGGGGGAGATCACGATCCGGCCCGGCCGGAGGCGCTCCACCTCCTCGGCGGTGATCCGGTCGTTCCGGAACACCCGGACCTCCTCCCCCAGGATCCCGAAGTACTGGACCAGGTTGTAGGTGAACGAGTCGTAGTTGTCGATCATGAGGAGCATGGGGGAACTCCATCGGGTAAGCTGGAAGGCTAGAACGCTAGGAAGCTGGGAAGCCAAACCCCCTCCCGCCTCCGTGCTCTCCGTGTCCTCCGTGGTGGTTCACTTCGGTCGTCGGTCAGCGGTCGGTGGGCTAGGCGGCTTGGCGGCTTGGCGGCTAGGCAGCCAAACTCCCCCAACCCCTCCGTGTCCTCCGTGGTGATCAAAACTTCGGTCTTCGGTCTTCGGTCCGCGGTCCTTGGGCTTGGCGGCTTGGCGGCTGGGCGGCCCCCCCTCAACCCCTCCGTGTCCTCCGCGGTTCCATCCCCGCCTCACCCCGGCTCCAGGCCGCGGGCCGCCAACTCCAGGGCCCGGCGCAGGGCGGCGGACTTGTGGAGCGTCTCTTGGTACTCGAATCCCGGGTCCGAGTCGGCCACCACCCCCGCGCCGGCCTGGGCCACCACCCGGCCCCGACAAAACACCAGGGTGCGGATCGCGATGCAGGTGTCCATGTTGCCGTCGAACCCCAGGTACCCCACGGCGCCGGCGTACACCCCGCGCTCCCGGGGCTCCAGCTCGGCGATGAGCTCCATGGCCCGCACCTTGGGCGCCCCCGACACCGTGCCCGCCGGAAAGGTTGCCCCAAGCACGTCAAGCGCGTCCACCTCGGGCCGGAGTTCGGCCGACACGGTGGAGACGATGTGCATCACGTGGGAGTACCGCTCCACCACGAACGACTCCTCCAGGCGCACCCCGCCCGGGGTGGCCACCCTGCCGAGATCGTTGCGGCCCAGGTCCACCAGCATGAGGTGCTCGGCCCGCTCCTTCTCGTCGGCGAGGAGCTCCTCCTCCAAGGCCCGGTCCTCCTCGGGGGTGGCGCCCCGGTGGCGGGTGCCCGCGATGGGCCGGAGGAGGGCCCGGCACCCCTCCTTTCGCACCATGACCTCGGGGCTCGCGCCCACCAGGGTTTCCTCCCCCAGGGCCAGGTGGAAGAGATACGGGCTCGGGTTGAGCGCCCGCAGGGCCCGGTACGCCGTGAACGGCGAAAGATCGGTGCGGCCCTCGAAGGGCTGGGACAGAACCACCTGGATCGCCTCTCCGGCGTGGATCGCCTCCCGGACCCGGACGACCATGTCCTCGAACCGTTCCCGGGGGATCACCGGCCGCAGCTCCGGCACGGGCATCGGCTCCGGATACACCGCCGCCTCGTGCAAGGGGCTTCGGAGCCGGCCCAGCACCGCCTCGACCCGCTCGACGGCGCCCCGGTAGGTCTCCCCGGCCCCCGGCCGCACCAGAACGATCACGTCCAGGGTCTTTCGCACGTTGTCGAACGCCAACAAGGTGCGCGGGGCGAAGAGCCGGATGTCCGGAAGCTCCAGGGGGTCGGGGTGGCACGGGGGGATTCGCTCGAAGAGCCGCGCCGCCCCGTAGCCCACATACCCCACGAGCCCGCCGCTGAACCGGGGCAGCCCCTCCACCCGGGGCATCCGGTGCTCGGCCAGCACCCCGCGCAGGAGATCCAGGGTCGGGCCCTCCCGGCCCCCCTTGAGGCCGTTCCAGGTGCGGCCCACGTTCCCCCGGGCCTCGAACCACAGAAACGGGTCGAGCCCCACCAGGGAGTACCGGCCCCACCGGCTCCCCCCCTCCACGCTCTCCAGCAGAAACGACCACCGGCCCCCGGCCACCTTGAGGTAGGTGCTCACCGGGGTCTCGGTGTCGGCCGGGAGCCGCGCGGCCACCGGCACCACCGGAAACTCCCGGGCGTGGGACTCGAAGGATCGTTCGTCCATCAGGATGTTGTAGGGCATGGCGGGACTCCCTGCTATCGGCCATCGGCTGGGCGGCTCGGCGGCCAAACTCCGCCCTCCGTGTCCTCCGTGCTCTCCGTGGTCATCACAACTTCGGTCGACGGTCGATGGGCTGGGCAGCCCGGCGGCTTGGCGGCTTGGCGGCCAAACTCCCTCAACCCCTCCGTGTCCTCCGTGTTCTCCGTGGTCATCAAGACTTCGGTCTACGGTCTTCGGTCCGCGGTCGGCGGGCCGGGCAGCGGGGCGGCTTGGCAGCCGGGCGCCCAAACTCCCTCAACCGCTCCGTGTTCTCCGTGCCCTCCGTGGTCATCAAAACTTCGGTCTACGGTCGATGGGCTGGGCAGCCTGGCGGCTGGGCGGCTGGGCGGCCAACCCCCTAACGCCTTCGTGTCCTCCGCGGTGTCCATACCACCCCGGTGGGCTCTGGCCCCAATGCAACGAGGGCCGCGGTGTCCCGCGGCCCTCGTTTGCTCCAAACGAAAGCGCCGCGGGCAGCTTCGGGGCTGCCCGCGGCGCGCTGTGTCCCTCGCGTTCGGGAAACGGCGGCGGTCAGCCCCTCTCCTCGGGCCACCACCACCAGCAGGAACGAATCTGGGTTCGTCGTACCGTCATCGCCGTCTCCCTGTGCGGCCTCTACCCTACCAACTCCAGGGCGCCCTGGCAAGCACTACGCCAGGAACCGGATCGCCTGCTCGGCCAGGTCCACCAGCCCGCCCGGCACCACGCCGAAGTAGAGCACGCCCAAGCCGGCCAGGATCGTGGCCACGGCCATCGAGGGCCCGGCCCGGAGCCCCTCCACCACCGGGGTGTCGGGCTCGGGCTTGAAGTACATGGTCACGATCACCCGCAGGTAGTAGTACACGCTCGCGGCCGAGTTCAGCACGCCGAAGATGGTGAGCCAGTAGTAGCCCTGGTGCACGGCCGCCTTGAAGATCAGGAACTTCCCGATGAACCCGGCCGTGGGCGGGATGCCGGCCATCGAGAACATGAACAGGCTGAGGGCGAGCCCCAGGGCCGGGAACTTGAACCCCAGGCCCGAGAGGGCCGTGAACTCCGTGTTCTCCTGGCCCTTGCGGCCCACCATGATGAGGCACGCGAACGCCCCGATGTTCATGAAGGCGTAGGCCAGCAGGTAGTACAGGATCGCGGCCCCGGCCTCGGGGGTGCCGGCCACCACGCCCACCAGGATGTATCCAGCGTGGGCGATGGAGGAGTAGGCGAGCATCCGCTTCACGTCGGTCTGGGCGATGGCTGCCAGGTTCCCCACGGTCATGGTGAGGAACGCGAGCACCCACAGGACCCCGCTCCACTCCAGGTGCAGGGTCTGGAACGCCACGAAGAACACCCGCACCACCGCGGCGAAGGCCGCGGCCTTAACCCCCGTGGCCATGAACGCGGTCACCGAGGTGGGGGCGCCCTGGTAGGCGTCGGGGGTCCACATGTGGAACGGCACGGCCGCCACCTTGAAGGCGAACCCCACGGTCACCAGCCCCACCCCGGCCAGGGCCATGGGCGAGCCCAGGAGCGCCCGGTTCGCCGAGAAGGCCTCGAGGATGCCCCGGATTTCGGTGGTGCCGCAGGAGCCGTAGAGGAGAACGATGCCGTAGAGCAGGAACCCGCTCGAGAACGCCCCCAGGAGAAAGTATTTGAAGCTCGCCTCCGTGGACCGCTCGTCCCGGAAGAACCCGGCCAGGGCGTAGATCGCGATGCTCATGGTCTCGAGCGCGAGAAAGAGCGACATCAGGTGGGTGGCCCCGGCCATCAGCATCATGCCCACGAGCGCCAGGAGTACCAGGGCGTAGTACTCGGCGTGGTCCCGCCCCTCGTCCCGGAGGTACCCGTCGCTCACCAGCAGCGTCAGGGCCCCCACGGCGTAGAGGATGAAGTACACGAACGCGGCGAACCCGTCGCCCGCGAACATGCCCGAGAACCCGGTTTGCGGCGGGCCGAAGAGCCCCGGCGTGGTGAACGCGGCCACCACGATCGCCGCGATCCCCAGGTACGGCAGGAACCCCTTGCGCCGCCCGGGGCTCACCGCCTCGGCCAGGAGAACGAGCAGGGCCGCCGCCGTGAGCACCAGGTGCGGCGTCAGCAGTCGCATGTCGGCCATGGAGAACGTCATCGCGTCACCTCGTCTCGGTCAGGGCGGTTAGTCCGCGAACGGGCCGGGGAGCACCCGCTTCAGGCCGTCTTCCAGCAGGGCCAGGGCGCTGGGGGCCTCCAGCGACCGGCAGGCTTCCTTCTTCGCCTCAAACTTCTGGAGCCAGAGCTCCAGGGTGGCGTCGGTCTTCCGGAGGAACGTGCCCGGGTAGATGCCCATCCAGAAGGCCATCACCACCATGGGGATCAGGTACCCCCACTCCAGGCCGGTGAGGTCCGGGAGGTTCTGGTTCTCTTCCTTGTCCAGGGGCCCGAAGAACACGCGCTTCACCATCCACAGCATGTACCCGGCGGCCAGGATCACCCCGGTGGCCGCGAACACGGCCGCGGGCTTCGACGTCAGGAACGCCCCGAGCATGATCAGGAACTCGCCCACGAACCCGTTGAGGCCCGGAAGCCCGATGGAGCTCATGGTGATGATCAGGAACACCGTGGCGTAGTTGGGCATGGACTTGGCGAGCCCCCCGAAGTCGGCGATGGCCCGGGTGTGGCGCCGCTCGTAGATCACCCCCACCAGAAGGAACAGGGCGCCGGTGGAGATGCCGTGGTTGAGGCTCTGGTAGAGCCCGCCCTGGACCCCCTGCATGTTCAGGGCGAAGAGCCCCAGCATCACGAACCCCAGGTGGCTCACTGAGGAGTAGGCCACGAGCTTCTTCACGTCGTCCTGCACCATGGCCACCAGCGCCCCGTAGATGATGCCGATCACGGCCAGGCCCATCATGAACGGGGCCCAGGCCTCCACGGCGTTGGGAAACAGCGGCATGGCGAACCGCAGGAACCCGTAGGTCCCCATCTTCAGGAGCACCCCGGCCAGGATCACGGAGCCGGCCGTGGGGGCCTGGGTGTGGGCGTCGGGGAGCCAGGTGTGCAGGGGCCACATGGGCACCTTGATGGCGAACGCGAGGCAGAAGGCCGCGAACATCCAGAACTGGATGTTGGGCGCGAGGTCGAGTTCGTAGAGCTTCAGCAGATCGAAGGTGGGGGCGTTGCCGGCCCGGATGTTCAGGTAGTACAGGGCCAAGATCGCCACCAGCATGAGGAGCGACCCCACCATGGTGTAGATGAAGAACTTGATCGCCGCGTAAATCCGGTCGGTGCCGCCCCAGACCCCGATCAGGAAGTACATGGGGATCAGCATGGCCTCCCAGAAGATGTAGAACAGCACGAGATCCAGGGCGATCAGGGCGCCGAGCATGCCGGTCTCGAGAACCAGGAAGAAGAACATGTACTCCTTGACCTGTTTCTCGATGGTCCAGCTCGAGAGCACGCAGATCACGCTGAGGAACGTCGTCAGGAGCACGAGCCACAGGCTGATCCCGTCGATCCCCACGTAGTAGGAGATCCCCAGCGACTCGACCCAGGTGGCCCGCTCCACGAACTGCATGCCGCCCTGGGCGGGATCGAACCGAACCCACAGGGCCAGGCTGATCACGAACGTGACCAGGGTCACGGCCAGGGTCCAGCCCCGGATCGCGCCCTCGCTCCGGCGGGGCATGAGAAGGAGCACCAGCGCCCCCAGCAGGGGGAGGAACGTGATCGTGCTCAGGTACGGAAAGTGGCTCATCCCAACCTCTCCTCCACCCCTCTTAGAACGAGGCCACCACGGCGTAGTAGCCCACCAGGATCACGGCCCCCAGCAGGATCGAGAGCGCATAGGCCTGCACCTGCCCGGTCTGGAACCGCCGCAGACCCGAGCCCACCGCGCGCACCAGGAACCCGACGCCGTTCACGATGCCGTCGATCACCACCACGTCGAAGAAGGCGTAGCAGAACGTGGCCAGGGCCAGGGTGCCCTCCACGAACACCGCCTGGTAGATCTCGTCCACGAAGTACTTGTTGTAGAGGAGCTCGTAGAGCCCCCGGAACTTCTCGGCCACCTTGGCCGGGATGTCGGGCTTGGCGATGTAGCAGATGTACGCCACCAGGATCCCCAGGAGCGCGTAGGCCACACTCAAGAACATCAGGGCGTACTCGGCCGGGTCGTGGTGGCCGGCGGCCTCGGCGGCGTGGCCCGCGGCCTCGGACGCCCAGGCCGTGGTTACCAGGCCCAGCCCGCCCGCGGCGTGCTTCACCCCTTCGGCCGCCTCGTGGGCCCCGCCCATCACCGGGGCTAACCAGTGGTGGAAGTGGTTCGCGCCCCCCAGGGCCGCCGGGATGCCGACCCAGCCGCCCACGATCGAGAGCACGGCCAGGATCCACAGGGGCACGGTCATGGTGGCGGGGGACTCGTGCACGTGGACCTCGTGGGGGTCGAACCGCTCCTTTCCGAAAAAGGTCATAAACACCAGCCGGAACATGTAGAAGGCGGTGATGCCGGCCGCCACGAACCCCAGGAACCACTGGAACTTGAACCCGTTGGCCCAGGCGTTCCAGAGGATCTCGTCCTTGGAGAAGAACCCGGCCAGGGGCGGCAGGCCCGCGATTGCGATGGTGGCGATCAGGAACGTCCAGTAGGTGTGGGGCATGTGCTTTCGCAGGCCGCCCATCTTGCGCATGTCCTGCTCCTCGTGCATGCCGTGGATCACCGAACCGGACCCGAGGAACAGGCAGGCCTTGAAGAAGGCGTGGGTCATGAGGTGGAAGATGCCCGCGGCGTAGGCGCCCACGCCCATGGCGGTGAACATGTACCCGAGTTGGCTCACCGTGGAGTAGGCGAGCACCTTCTTAATGTCGAACTGGGTGATGGCGATGGTGCCGGCAAAGAGCGCCGTCAGGGCCCCGATGGTGGCCACCACGGTCATGGAGGTGGGGGCCATGGAGTAGAGCACGTTGCACCGGCCGATCATGTACACCCCGGCGGTCACCATGGTGGCGGCGTGGATCAGCGCCGACACCGGGGTCGGGCCGGCCATGGCATCGGGGAGCCAGACGTAGAGCGGGATCTGGGCGCTCTTCCCGGTGGCCCCCACGAACAGGAGGAGCGTGATCGCGGTCACGATGGCCCCGCCGGCCACGAGCACGTGGGGCGCCTGCTCCATCACGGCCCGGAAGTCCAGGGTGCCGAACTTCCAGAAGATCAGGAACATCCCGAGCAGGAACCCGAAGTCCCCGATCCGGTTCACGATGAACGCCTTCATACCGGCCGCGGCCTTGGCCGCGTCCTCGAACCAGAACCCGATCAGCAGGTACGAGCACAGCCCCACGCCCTCCCAGCCCACGAACAGCACGAGGAAGCTGTTGCCGAGGACCAGGGTGAGCATGGCGAAGCAAAAGAGGTTCAGGTAGGTGAAGTAGCGGCTGAACCCGGGGTCGTGGGCCATGTACCCCACGGAGTACACGTGGATCAGGAACCCGACCCCGGTCACCACCAGGATCATGACGCAGCTCAAGGGATCGAGCAGGTAGCCCAGGGTCACCTTCGTGGATCCGCTCGCGATCCACTCGAAGATCACCTGCTCGAACACCCGCTCGGCGGGCGGCAGGGCCTTCAGGCTGAAGAACGCGCCCACCGACACGAGGAACGAAAGGAACACGCTCCCGCAGGCCACCGTGGCCACGAGCCCCTTCGGAAGCTTGCGCCCGAAGAGCCCGTTCACCAGGGCGCCCACCATGGGGAAGAACGGGATGAGCCAGATCAGGTCGAGCATGGGACGCCTCCCTCAGGCGAGCCGGTGTTTAGCCCTTGAGCAGGCTGATCTCGTCGGCGTGCACGGACCGGCGGGCCCGGTACAGGGCCACCACGATCGCGAGCCCCACGGCCGCCTCGGCGGCCGCCACCGTCATGACGAAAAAGACGTACAGGAGCCCCTCGACGCTGTTGAGGTGGTCGGCCACGGCCACGAACGCGAGGTTCACGGCGTTGAGCATGAGCTCCACGCACATGAGGAGCACGATGAGGTTGCGCCGCACCATCACGCCCACCACCCCGAGGCCGAACAGCACGGCCGAAAGCCCCATGGAATACTCGAACGGAATCATCGCCTCGTCCTCCACGCCGCGCCGGGGGCGAGCCCCGGTCCGGAACTAGAGCTTCTTCTTTGCCAGCGCCACCGCCCCCACGAGCCCCACCAGGAGGAGCACGGAGGCGATCTCAAAGGGCAGGAGATAGCTGGTGAAGAGCTTTTCCGACAGGAACTGCACGCTCCCCACCCGGGCCAGGACCTCCTCGGTCATGTCGCCGGGCTTGCCCATGAGGCCCGCCCCCGCCGGCACCAGGAGCACCACCACCATGAGCCCGGCGAGCACCATGCCGATCACCCTTCCGAACCCGAGCCGCTCCTGCTCGGCCTCCTCCTGCCGGATGTCCAGGAGCATGATCACGAACACGATCAGGGTCATGATCGCCCCGGCGTACACCATGAGCTGGATCGCGAAGATGAACTCCGCGTGGTGGAGCAGGTAGATCACGGCCAGGCTCACCATGGTGCCCACCAGGCTCAGGGCGCTGTGGATCGGGTTCCGGGCCAGGATCACCCCGATCCCACCCAGCACCGCGAAGGCGGCGAACACGAAGAACATCGCTAGCGCCATGGGGTCGCCCTCCGTCTAGTTGCGGGCCAGAACGTCCCGGGTCATGTGGAACTCCTCCCGGGTGTAGCCGCAGAACTCGTAGTTGCGGGTCAGTTCGATGGCGTCCTTGGGGCACGCCTCCTGGCAGTACCCGCAGAAGATGCACCGGGTGACCTCGATCACGAACCGGTTCGGAAACCGCCGGCCGTCGGGGGTCTCCTTGGCCTCCACGGTGATCACCTTGGCCGGGCATACGGCCTCGCACAGGCCGCAGGCCACGCACTTCAGCCGTCCGTCCTCGGTCTTGAGCCGGTGCAGGCCCCGCCAGCGCTCGGAGGGTTCCCGTTTCTGCTCCGGGTACTGGTAGGTGATCGGCTTCGAGAAAAACCGCTTCAGGGTGAACGCGAGCCCCTTCAGAAGGGGGGTGATGACGGCCATGGGCTCTTCTCCTTGGCTGCCGGGCTTAGGCCATCGCCGTGACCACCACGCCGGTCACGAAGATGTTGGCGAGCGCCAGGGGCATGAGCCACTTCCACCCCAGACGCATGATCTGGTCGTAGCGGAGACGGGGGAACGTGCCCCGCTCCCAGATGAAGAAGAACACCAGCACGAACACCTTGGCCACGAACACCGGGAACTTGAGAAGCCCCGGGGTGGCGATGCCGAAGGGCAGGTTCCACCCGCCCAGGAACAGGCAGGTGATGATCATGGCCAGAGAGATCATGTGGGCGTACTCGGCCATGAAGAACATGGCGAACTTCATGCTCGAGTACTCGATGTTGAACCCGCAGGCGAGCTCGGCCTCGGCCTCGGGCATGTCGAACGGGGTCCGGTTGATCTCGGCCAGGCCGCAGATGAGGAACAGGAAGAACGCCAGGGGCTGCTTGAAGCAGTTCCACCACACCTGCTGGGTGTTCACGATCTCCACGAGCGAGAGGCTCCCGCTCACCATGATCACGCTGATCAGGGTGAGCCCGAGGGCGAGCTCGTAGCTGATCATCTGGGCCGCGGTCCGAAGGGACCCCAGGAGGCCGTACCGGTTGTTCGAGGCCCAGCCCCCGAGCATGACCCCGTACTCCCCGAGCCCCGCGAGGCCCAGGATGTACAGCAGCGCCACGTTCACGTCGGTGATGCGAAGGGCGATCTCCCGGCCGAAGAGGTGGATCGAGTCGCCGAACGGGATCACCGCCACGATCAGGAGCGCGGGCACGATGGACAGGACCGGCGCCAGCACGTACACGAGTTTGTCGGCGTTGGCCGGCACGATGTCCTCTTTGAAGAACCCCTTGATCCCGTCGGCGATGGGCTGCAGCAGCCCGAAGGGGCCCACCCGGTTCGGGCCGTGGCGCACCTGGATCCGGCCCAGGACCCGTCGCTCGAGCCAGGTGGTGTAGGCCACCGTCAGCATGAGCACCCCGAACACCACGAGCACCTTCACGATGCTTTCGATCAGGAAATCCACCATGATCGTCTCCCCGCGCAACGCGCAGGCCCCGGATGGACCCGCCGTTTTCAG
The DNA here is from genome assembly GCF_054656955.1 of Deferrisoma palaeochoriense. Taxonomy (NCBI): domain Bacteria; kingdom Pseudomonadati; phylum Thermodesulfobacteriota; class Deferrisomatia; order Deferrisomatales; family Deferrisomataceae; genus Deferrisoma; species Deferrisoma palaeochoriense. The sequence continues at coordinate 21,283 of NZ_BAAHXI010000036.1, read as the reverse complement.
CGAACTAGGCCTTCTCCACCCGTACCGCGGTCACCTTGTATTCCGGGATCTTGGCCACCGGGCAGGTGGCCGGGTTGGTGAGCACGTTCACCGGCGATTCGCTGTAGTGGAAGCTCATGAAGACCGTGCCGGGGGCCGGCCGGTCCACCACCTTGACCTTGGTGGTGATCTCGCCCCGCCGGCTCGCCACCCGCACCGTGTCGCCCGTCCGGATGCCGAGGCGCTCGGCGTCGACCGGGTGCATCTCGAGGAATCCCTCGGGGAAGCAGTCGTTGATGCGGGCGCACCGGCGGGTCATGGTGCCCGAGTGGTAGTGGGGGTGCTCCCGGCCCGTGGTGAGCAGCAAGGGGTACTCCTCATCCGGCTCCTCGGCGGGCCCCCTGTACTCCACGGCCTGGAACAGGCCCTTCCCCCGGGCGAACCCGCCCACGTGGAGGATCGGGGTTCCCGGGTGGTCCTTCGAGGGGCAGGGCCAGGGGATGCCTTCCTTCTCGATCCGGTCGTAGTCGATGCCGGCGTAGCTCGGGGTGAGCGACGCGATCTCGTCGAAGATCTCCCGGGGATGGGCGTAGCTCATGGGGTAGCCCATCCGGGTCGAGAGCTCCTGGAGGATCTGCCAGTCGGGCTTCGACTCGCCCCGGGGCGCCAGCGCGGCGCGCACCCGCTGGACCTTGCGCTCGGTGTTCGTGAAGGTGCCGTCCTTCTCGGCGAACGAGCAGGCGGGCAGCACCACGTCGGCCTTGGCCGCCGTCTCGGTGAGGAAGATGTCCTGGACAACCAGGAAGTCGAGGCTGTCGAGGGCCTTTTCGATGTGGTTGAGGTCCGGGTCGGTGATCATGGGGTTCTCGCCCATGATGTAGAGGGCCCGGATCTTCCCCTCCAGAGCCGCGTGGGTCATCTCGGTGAGCGTGAGCCCCGGCTCCCGGGGGACCTTGCGGCCCCAGGCCTCGTCGAACTTGGCCATGGCCTCGTCGTCGGAGACCTTCTGGTACCCGGTGACCACGTTGGGGAGCCCGCCCATGTCGCTGGCGCCCTGCACGTTGTTCTGGCCCCGCAGGGGGTTCACCCCGCCGCCCTCGACGCCCACGTTCCCGGTCATCATGGCCAGGTTCGCGAGGCACTTCACGGCGTCGGTGCCCTGGGTGTGCTGGGTGACGCCCATGGCGTAGAGGATGGCGGCGGGCTTGGCGCCGGCGTAGATCCGGGCCGCCTTGCGGATCAACTCCGCGTCGATCCCGGTGATCTCCTGGACCTTCTCGGGGCTGTAGCCCTCGAGGCTCGCCGCGAACTCCTCGAACCCCTCGCACCGCTCGGCGATGTAGTCCGGATCGTGGAGGTTCTCCTTGAGGATCACGTGCATCATGCCCAGGAGGACCGGGATGTTGTGGCCCGGCTTCACCTGGATGAACACGTTGGCGTACTCGGCGAGCTCGATCCGCCGGGGGTCGATCACCACGAGCTTGGCGCCCCGCCGAGTGATTGCCCGCTTGACCCGGTCGCCGATGATCGGGTGGTTCTCGGTGGTGTTGGAGCCGATGACCAGGAACGCTTCCGACTTGTCGAAGCAGGCGATGGAGTTGGTCATCGCGCCGGAACCGAAGCTGGTGGCCAGACCGGCCACGGTGGCGCTGTGTCAGAGCCGTGCGCAGTGGTCGACGTTGTTGGTGCCGACCACCGCGCGCATGAACTTCTGGAAGAGGTAGTTTTCCTCGTTGGTGCACCGGGCGCTCGCGAGCCCGCCGATGGCGTTGGCGCCGTGCTCGTCCTTTATGGCCTGGAGCCGCTGGGCCACCAGGCCCAGGGCCTCGTCCCAGGTGGACTCCACGAGCTCCCCGTTCTTGCGGACCAGGGGTTTTTCAAGCCGGTCGGGGTGGTTCACGAACTCCCACCCGAACCGGCCCTTCACGCACAGGCTCCCGTAGTTGGGGGCCTTGTCGAAGTCGGTGGTGGTGACCCGGAGGATCTGGCCGTTCAGGGTGTTGAGCTCGAGCTGGCAGCCCACCCCGCAGTACCCGCAGGTGGTGGTCGTGCGCTCGGCCTGCCAGATCCGGGCCTTGGTGGGATGGACGTTGTCGGTCAGCGCCCCCACCGGGCACACGCTCAGGCACTCCCCGCAGGAGATGCACTCCACGCCCGGCACGGGCCCGATGTACGAGTGGAACCCGTTGTCCACGATCTGGATGCACCCGACCCCCTTCACCTCCTTGCAGGCCCGCACGCACCGGCCGCACAGCACGCACCGGTCCGGCCACTGCCGGATGAAGGGGGAGACGTACCGGGGCACGTCCCGCTCGAAGGGCTCGGTGCGGTAACTCTCGGCGGTGACCCCGAACTCGTACACCAGGTCCTGGAGATCGCACTCGCCGCCCTTGTCGCACACCGGGCAGTCCAGGGGGTGGCGCACCAGGAGGAGCCGCAGCACGTCGCGCCGCATCTCCCGGAGCTCCTCGGAGTCGGTGGTCACCACCATGCCGTCGCCGGCCGGGGTGTCGCAGGCGGTCACGGGCTTCGAGCAGCCCTCCACCTCCACCACGCACATCCGGCACGACCCGATGGGGGAGAGCTTCTTGAGGTAGCACAGGGTGGGGATCCGGATCCCCGCCTGCTGGGCCGCCTCGAGGATCGTGGCCCCTTTGGGCACCTCGACCCGGACACCGTCGATCGTCACGTTGACCATGCGCTTCCCCTCGTTGTTTCGGCTAAGAGGCTAGGAGGCTCGGAAGCTAGAAGGCTGGAAGGCTCGGCACCCCCGGAGGTCCGGCGCCCCAAAAGGGATCCCTCGCCCTCCCTACGAACCCGGGGCCTCCGGCTCGGGGGCCACCATCAGCAGCCGGTAGCACCTGAGGCACCGGCTCGCGTCGGCGATGGCCTCCTCGTGGGTGAACCCGATCTCGGCCTCCCGGAAGTCCCGGATCCGCTCCTCCACGGGCACGTGGTGGATGTGGGCCGGCTCGGTGGTGGCCGGCACGCCCACGTCCTCGGCCGCGTCGTAGGGCTTGAGCTGGGCCACGTACTCGTTCATGACCCACTCCTCCAGGGCCTCGGTGCGGCCCTCCCGGAGGAACCGGTCGATCTGGAACGCGGCCTCCTTGCCGCCGGCCAGCCCCGCGATCAGGGTCAGGGGACCGGTCACGCAGTCGCCGGCCGAGAACACCCCCACCCCGTCCACGACCGCGGCAAGCTTGTTCAGGCCCTCCACCTGGATCTGCTTCCAGCGGTCCGCCTTCACCGGGCCGTCCTCGGGCAGGAAGCCCAGATCGATGGCCTGGCCGATGGCCGGGATCACGGCGTCGGTCTCGAGCACGAACTCGCTGCCCTCGACCGGCACCGGGCGCCGCCGGCCCGAAGCGTCGGGCTCGCCGAGCGCCATTTTCTGGAGCTCCACGCCCTTGACCTTGCCGTCCTCGTCCAGGACGAGCCGGGTGGGGTTGGTGAGGAACAGGAACTCGATGCCCTCGGCCTTGGCGTCGGCGATCTCCACCTTGTCGGCCGGCATCTCGGCCTCGGTGCGGCGGTAGACGAGCGTCACCTTCTCGTAGCCCAGCCGAAGCGCCGTGCGCACGCAGTCGATGGCCACGTTGCCGCCGCCCACGACCACCAGGCGCTTGCCCACGAACACGGGCTTGCCGAGGGCCACATCGCGCAGAAAATCGGCCCCCCGCATGAACCCTTCCTTGGCCTCCTTCTCGCCCGGCACCCCGAGCCCCGTGCCGAGCCGCGCCCCCACAGCGAGGAACACGGCCTTGAACTCGCCCTTCACGAGGTCGTCCCAGGTGACGTCCCGGCCGATCTCGGTGTTGTACTTGATGGTGACCCCCATGCCGGCGATGAGGTCCACTTCCCGGCGCAGGATCGGGCGGGGCAGGCGGTAGTCGGGGATGCCCACGGCGGCCATGCCCCCCGGCTCGGGCAGGGCCTCGAACACCGTCACGTCGTACCCAAGTTGCGCCAGGTAGTAGGCGCAGGACAGCCCCGCCGGCCCGGCGCCCACGATCGCCACCTTCTCCTTGTCGATCACGGGCTTGGGGAGCCGGGGGGGGCGGTTCCGGTCGAGCTCGTAGTCGGCCACGAACCGCTTGAGGTACTTGATCTGGATGGGGCCGTCCACGTTCTGGCGCCGGCAGTTGAACTCGCAGGGACGCACGCACACCCGGCCGACGGTGCCGGGCAGGCAGTTGTCCTGCCGGATCACCTCGAGGCTGTCCTCGAACCGGCCCTTCTTGATGAGCTCGACGTAGGTGGGGATGTCGAGGTGGGCCGGGCAGGCGCTCTTGCACGGGGCCGTCAGCTTGAACCGGTACTCGCCCCGGGGGATCGGGGCCTTCGCCTTCACGGCCTCGTCGAGCTCGGCGCGGAAATGGGTGACGAAGTCGGTGAACGCCTTGCCGCAGGAGCGACCCAGGTCGCACATGGCCTGGTCGCGGAGCCGCCCGGCCAGCCGCTCCACGGCGGCCACGTCGGCGGCCTCCCCCCGGCCCTCGCACACCCGGGCCAGGGCGTCGAGGATCACCTTGCTCCCCACCCGGCAAGGCACGCACTGGCCGCAGGAGTAGCGCACCAGCCCCTCGGCGTAGGCCCGGGCCATGTCGACGGGGTTGGCCCGGCCGTCCCAGAGCGCGATGCCGTCCCACCCCATGAGGCCCAGGAGCGGGGTGCCGGAGGGAAGCGACCGGGGCACCGGCAGGTCGTCGGCCCCCTGGGCCGTTCCCTGGCGGCTGTCGAGGACCTGACCGCCCCAACTGGAGAAAATCCGATCAGCCATGAACCCCTCTCCTCGCCCGGCTCAGCGGTCGATCTCGCCGAGCACGATGTCCAGGGAACCGATCACCGCGATCACGTCGGCCACCATCCGGCCCTTGATCATGTCCTCCAGGGCCTGGAGGTTGATGAAGCAGGGCGGCCGCACGCGGAACCGGTAGGGCTTCTCGCTTCCGTCGGAGACCAGGTAGTAGCCGAGCTCCCCCTTGGTGGCCTCGACGCTCATGTACACGTCGCCCTCGGGCGCCTTGAACCCGCCGCTCATGAGCTTGAAGTGCCGGATCAGGCACCCGATGTCCTCGTACACGGTCTCCTTGGGCGGCGGCGTGATCTCGGGCACGTCGGCCATCACCGGCCCGTCGGGCATGCGGTCGAGGGCCTGCTCCACGATCCGGATCGACTGGCGCATCTCCGCCAGGCGCACCAGGTACCGCTCGAACACGTCGCCCACCGTGCCCGTGGGGATCTCGAAGTCGTAGGTCTCGTACCCGCAGTAGGGCAGGGCCTTTCGCACGTCCCATTTGACCCCGGCCGCCCGGAGCACCGGCCCGGTGATGGCGTACTGGATGCACTCCTCCTTCGAGATGATCCCGATACCCTCGGTGCGGTTGCGCCAGATCTTGTTGTTGGTGAGGAGGAGCTCGTACTCGTCGATGCGCGACGGGAACTCCTTGACGAACGCCCGGGCCTTCTCGAAGAACACGGGCGGCGCGTCCTGGGCGAGGCCCCCGATCCGGATGAAGCTCGGGGTGAGCCGGGCGCCGGTGACGTCCTCGAGCAGGTCGATAACGGTTTCACGCTCGCGGAAGCAGTAGAACAGGACCGTCATGGCCCCGATGTCCAGGGCGTGGGTCGCGAGCCACAGGAGGTGCCCGGCGATCCGCTGGAGCTCGGCCAGGCACACCCGGAGCACGTTGGCCCGCTCCGGGATCTGGTCCTCGATGCCCAGGAGCTTTTCCACCGCGAGGCAGTACCCCAGGTTGTTGATCAGCGCCCCGGTGTAGTCCATGCGGTCGGTGAGGGTCAGGGCCTGGTGGTAGGTCTTCGTCTCGGCGAGCTTTTCCAACCCCCGGTGCAGGTGCCCCAGGTGGGGGGTCGCCTTCACCACGGTCTCGCCGTCGAGCTCCAGCACCACCCGGAGCACCCCGTGGGTGGCCGGGTGCTGGGGCCCCATGTTGACGATCATGTTCTTGGTCTCGGACATCTCGACCTCCGGGGATGGCCGGCGCCTCGGGCCGGGCGCGTCGCTCAGCGGTAGACCACCTTCTGGGGAATGCCCTCCAGCGGGAAGTCCTTCCGGAGCGGATGCCCCACATACCCGTCCCACAGGAGGATGCGCCGCAGGTCGGAGTGGCCGTCGAACACGATGCCAAAGAGGTCGTAGACCTCCCGTTCGAGCCAGTTGGCCGCCTTCCACACCCCCTCCACCGTGGGGACCGTGTCGTTCTCCTCCACGGGGGCCTTCAGGCGCAGCCGGCGGTTGTGGGGGAAGGAGTAGAGGTTGTACACGACCTCGAACCGGGGGGTCCGGGGCATGCGGTCGACGGCCGTCAGGTCGGCGAGCATATTGAACGCCAGCCGCTCGTCGTCGCGGCAGAACGTGGCCACGTCCACGATGCGGTCCTTGGCCACCACCACGCTCAGCTGGCCGCGGAACTCGTGGTGGCCGAGGATCGCGTCGCCGAACTCGGCCTTGAGGAGGTCAACGATCGCGGTGAGGTCGCTCATGGCAGCCCCTCTCTCCCTGGAACGCGAAGGAACCGGCTCGGCCCTACCCGGCGGCCGCGGCGGTGTCGGGCCGGTCGGAGAACTTCTCCTGGGCGATCTTGTCCTGGAGCTTGATCAGCGCGGCCAGGAGCTGCTCCGGCCGGGGGGGGCACCCGGGCACGTACACGTCCACGGGCAGGAACTGATCCACCCCCTGCACGGTGTTGTACACGTTGAAGATGCCGCCGGAGCAAGCGCAGGTGCCGTAGGCGATGACCCATTTGGGCTCGGGCATCTGGCGGTAGATCTTCTGGACCATGGCCGCCATCTTCTTCGTGACGGTGCCGGCCACGATCATGAGGTCGGACTGGCGGGGGGAGGGGCGGAACACCTCGGCGCCGAACCGGGCGATGTCGTAGGAGGCCGAGGAGGCCACCATCATCTCGAGGGCGCAGCAGGCGAGCCCGAAGGTGGCGGGCCAGATCGAGTTCTTCCGGGCCCAGCCGACCAGCTTCTCCAGCTTCGTCACCAGGACCGGGGGCAGCTTGGTCTCTACTCCCATTCCAGCACTCCTTTCCTCCAGATGTACACGTAGCCCACCAGGAGGATGAACAGGAACACCAGCATCTCGACGAACCCAAAGAGCCCGAGGGCCTTGAACTTCACGGCCCAGGGGTAGAGGAACACCACCTCGACGTCGAACACCAGGAACGCCATGGCGACCAGGTAGTACTTCACGTCGAAGGGTTGGCGAGCGCCGGGGTCCACCTCCATCCCGCACTCGTAGGTGGAGAGCTTGTCGGGGTCGGGCCGGCGGGGCCCCAGCACCGAGGAGATCAGCACCGTGCCCAGGCCGAACCCGGCCGCCAGCAGAAACAGGATCAGGATCGGAACGTAATTTTGGAGCATCCCATCCTCCCTGGCCCTCCGAGGAACCCCGGGGCCGCCTCACTTTGTGAATCCCCGGTACAAGGCGCGCGGTATGCTACTTGGGCCCAATTTGCGCTGTCAAGCACAAAACCGCCGTTCATTCCGGCACGAATTCTGTAAGGTTTTGAAACCGCCGGAAATTCCTCACGCCCGCCGGGCGGCTCGGCCCTCCCAGGCGTTGATGCAGGCCAGCAAAATACCCAGCGTGATGAACGCGCCCGGCGGAAGGATCATGGCGATCACCGGCTCAAACCCCTGCCCCAAAAGGGGCAGCCCGAACCAGGTGCCGTTCCCCAGGACCTCCCGGATGCTGCCCAGCAGCGTCAGGCTCAGGGTGAACCCCAGGCCCATGCCCAAACCGTCGGCCAGGGCGGGAAGGAGCGGGTGTTTGGACGCGAACGCCTCGGCTCGGCCCAGGATCACGCAGTTCACCACGATGAGCGGGATGAACACCCCCAGGGCCTTGTGCAGATCGTGGGCATAGGCGTTCATCACGAGGTCCACCACGGTCACGAAGGTGGCGATCACCACGATGTAGGCGGGGATCCGGACCTTGGCCGGGATGGCGTTTCGGATGAGGCTCACCACAGCGTTGGAGCAAAGGAGCACAAACGTCGTGGCGAGCCCCATGCCGATGCCGTTGACCGCCTCGGTGGTCACGGCGAGCGTGGGGCACATGCCCAGGACCAGCCGGAAGGTGGGGTTCTCCTTGGTGATGCCTTTCCAAAACTGTTGCACAAGGCTCATGGCGGATTTCCGCGGGGAAGCGAGAAAGCTGGGAAGCTAGGAAGCTGGGAAGCAAGAAAGCTGGGGGGCTGGGAGGCTGGGAAGCCCATGCCCCGGGACCACGGCGCTCATCCCGCACCTCCGGGGGCGAAGAGCCGCGGCTTGGCGGCCTCGAAGGCCTCCAGGGCCTCCCGGATGCCCTTGATGAGGGCCCGGGGGGTGATCGTGGCGCCGGTGATCTGGTCGAAGTCGCCCCCGTCCTTCTTCACCGCCCAGTTGGCGTCGCGAAGGCCCTTGCCCTTGAACTGGGCCAGGTACCCCGGATCGGCCGCCTTGGCCCCCAGCCCGGGGGTCTCGGCGTGCTGCAGGATCACCACCCCGGTGACCCGGCCGTCCCGGTCCACCCCCACCAGGGCCCGGATCCACCCGCCGTACCCCTCGGGCGAGGCCGCCTCGGTGGCGGCCCCCACCGGCTCGCCGCCTTTGCGGGCCAGGTAGAAGGTGCGGCCGTCGATCACCCGGGCGTCCGCGGCCGGGTCGTTGTCGAACTCCGGGAGCACCGCCCGCACGGCCCGCAGAAGCTCCTGGCGCAGGGCCTCCCGGATCGGCTCCTCCGTGAGGTCGTAGACCTTGGCGAGGCCCAGGGCGGCCACCACGCACACGGCGGTGAGCACCCCGACCATCCGGACCATGTCCCTCATGACGCCCCCCTTTCCTGGGGCACCCAGCCGAACTTCCGGGGCCGGGTGAACCGGTCGATCAGGGGCACCGCCGCGTTCATCAGGAGGATCGCGAAGCTCACCCCCTCGGGGTAGCCCCCCCACAGCCGGATCACCGCCGTGAGGAGCCCGCACCCGATGCCGAAGATCCACCGCCCCCGGGCGGTCAACGGGCTTGTGACCATGTCGGTGGCCATGAAACAGGCCCCGAGCACGGCGCCGCCCGCAACGAGCTGGGTCCAGGGGGGGACCACGGCGGCGGGCCGCGCGGCCCAGGCGATGGCCGTGACGCCCACCAGGGTGCCGAGGAACGCCACCGGGATGTCCCAGGTCACGATCCGGCGCCACAAGAGATAAGCCGCGCCCACGAGGAGCAGGAGCTCCGACACCTCGCCGAGGCTCCCGGGCTGGAGCCCCACGAACAGCTTCCACCAGGGGATCCCCGCCAGGGCGTCCCCCAGGGCCCCGTGGGTCGCCACCGCGGTCTTGGCCGCCCCCAGGGGAGTGGCCGCCGTAACCGCGTCGGCCAGCGCGCCCCCCGGGACCCGCCAGTCGGTCATGGCCACCGGGAAGGAGACGAGAAGGAACACCCGGGCCACGAGCGCGGGGTTGAACGGGTTCTGGCCCAGGCCCCCGAACACCTGTTTGCCCAGGACGATCGCCACGGCGCCCCCCACCAGGGCCATCCACCAGGGGCTCGTGGCGGGCAGATTCATGGCGAGCAAGAGCCCGGTGAGCACCGCCGACCCGTCGCCGAGGGCGCTCGGCCGACCCCGGAGCCGCACCGAGACCTCCTCGGCCAGGGCCGCGCCGACGATGCACCACCCGATCACCCACAGGGCCCTGGGCCCGAAGGCGTACACGCCCCAAAGGGCCGCGGGCGCGAGCGCCGCGACCACCTGCCACATGATCCGGGCGGTCGACTCGCCCTCGAACACGTGGGGCGAGGACGACAGGATCCACTTGGGGTCGTTGGGGTTGCTCACGGTCCCAAATCCTTAGGGGAACGGGGGTCGTATTTCGGGAGTCGTGAATCGTGAATCGTAAATCGTTCCCACGCCTTCCAGCTTCCCAGCTTCCTAGCTTTCCAGCCTTCTAGCCTTCCAGCCTACCCGCCTTCCCGCCGCTACGAGCCGGCCTTCCGGCGGCGGGCCATCACGCGGCCCTTGGCCTCGCGGATGGCCTGGACGAGCGGGATCGCCGAGGGGCACACGAACGCACACGAGCCGCACTCGATGCAGTCCAGGGCGTTCCACTCGTCGGCCTCGGCCACGAGATCCCGGGCGATCAGCGACCTCAGGGTCGTGGGGGAAAGTCCCATGGGGCAGGCGTCCACGCACCGTCCGCACCGGATGCACGGGCCCTCCGGCGCGGTGCGCACCTGGCGCCGGGGAAGCACCAGCACCCCCGAGGTGCCCTTGACCGCGGGAACGTCCAGGTCGTGGTGGGCGATCCCCATCATCGGTCCCCCGAGGATGAGCTTTCCCGGCTCGTCTTGGAGCCCCCCGGCAGCCCCGACCAGATGGCGCACCGGGGTGCCGATCCGCACCCGGAGGTTCTTGGGCTCCCGGACCCCGTCGCCGGTCACCGTGGTGATCCGCTCCACGAGCGGGCGGCCGGCGGACACGGCATCCCAGATGGCCGCGGCCGTGCCCACGTTCTGGACCACGGCGCCCACAGCCATGGGGAGCTGCCCCGAGGGCACCTCGCGCCCCGTGACGGCCTTGATGAGCTGCTTTTCCGCCCCTTGCGGGTACTTCACCTTGAGGGGCACGACCTCGGCAAACCCTGCCTCCCGGGCCTTTCGGCCGAGGAGCTCGATGGCGTCGGGCTTGTTCTCCTCGATGCCGATGAATCCCTTTTCCAGGCCGAACACCGCCAAAATCACCCGAAGGCCCTGGAGGATCCGGTCGGGCTCCTCCAGCATGAGCCGGTGGTCGGCCGTGAGATAGGGCTCGCACTCCACCCCGTTCAAGATCACGGTGTCGATGGGGAACTCCGGGGGCGGGGAGAGCTTCACATGGGTCGGAAACGTGGCGCCCCCCATGCCCACGATCCCCGACTCCTGGATTCGCCTGCGGATCGCGTCGGGATCGGCCCCGATGTCCAGGGGTTCGGGGAGCTCGGCCCAGGCGTCCTCGCCGTCCGGCTCGAGGAACACCGCCGGCTGGGGCGGCCCCAGGGGATGGGGCGCGGCCTCGACCCGCACCACCTTCCCCGAGGTGGGGGCATGCACCGGTACCGAGACGAACCCCGTCGCCTCCCCCACCACCTGGCCCGCCAACACCCGGTCGCCCCGCTTCACCACCGGCCGGGCGGGGGCCCCGATGTGCTGGCTCAGGGGCACCGCGAGAAGCTCCGGCAGGGGCGCCGGTTCCACCGGCTTTGCTGCGGTCCGGTGCTTCTGGTCGGGCGGGTGCACCCCGCCCAGGGGGAACGTGCGGGCCGCCATCACGCCGCCTCCCCCTCGCCCCGCTCCAGGGGTTCGCCCTTATGGATCGCGTTCACCGGGCACGCCTCCATGCACTGGTAACACCCGATGCACCGTTCGGGGTCCACACGGTGGGGCTGCTTGCGCTCCCCCGAGATCGCCTCCACCGGGCAGACCTTCGTGCATTTGGTGCACCCGATGCACGTGGCCTCGTCGATCCGGGCCCGGTAGCGCACCTCGACCAGGTCGTCGATGTTCCCGGTGGGGCACGCGGTGGCGCAAAGCCCACATGAGGTACATTTCGCCGGGTCGATCCGCGCCAGATCCCGGTCCATGGAGATCGCGCCGAAGGGGCAGGTTTTCTCGCACCGGCGGCACCCGATGCACCCCACGGAGCACACGGACGTGACGGCCTTGCCCCGGTGGGGGTTCGTGCAGCGGATGTACACGTAGCGGTCGGCGGGGAAAAGGTCGATGATCCGCTTGGGGCAGGCCTCCACGCAGGCCCCACACCCGGTGCACCGCTCCCGGTCCACGTGGGCGAGTCGGTCGGGCCCCACGTGGATCGCGTCGAAGGGGCAGACCCGCTCGCAGGTCCCGAGCCCCATGCAACCGTACGGGCACCCTTTGGGTCCCCCGCCCACGAGGGCCGCGGCACGGCAGTCGGGAATGCCCAGGTACTCACCCCTGTCGGGCGCCACCGCGGGCGTCCCCTTGCAGTGCACCACGGCCACCCGCTTCACGGCCTCCCCCGCCTCCACCCCGAGAATCCGGGCCACCGCCTTGGCCACATCCGCCCCCCCGGGAATGCAAGCCGTGGGCGGGGCCTCCCCGGCCACCAGAGCCTTCGCCAGGGCCGAGCACCCCGCGTACCCGCAGGCGCCGCAGTTCACCCCCGGCAGGATCCCCTCGACCTCCTCGACCCGCGGATCCACCTCCACCCGGAACTTCAGGCTGGCCACGGCGAGGCCGAGGGCTGCCAGAGCGCCCAAGGCTCCGAGCACGGCGACGGCGGTGATCACGGCGCAGCCCTCACTGCTTCACCAGCCCGGCGAACCCGAGGAAGGCCAGGGACAACAACCCCGCCGTCACCAGCGCCACGGCCGTGCCCCGAAACGGGCGGGGCACGTCGGCCAGGTCGAGCCGTTCCCGGATGCCCGAAAACAAGACCAGGGCGAGCCCGAACCCCAGGGCCGCCCCCACGCTGAACACGACGGTTTCCAGAAAGCCGTGCCCTCGCTGGACGTTCAAGACGGCCAGGCCCAAAACGGCGCAGTTCGTGGTGATGAGGGGTAGAAAGATGCCGAGCGCCTGGTACAGGGCGGGGCTCACGTACTGGACCACCATCTCGACGAGCTGCACCAGGGCGGCGATGACCAGGATGAACGCGATGGTCTGGAGGTATTCGAGGCCGAGGGGAACGAGGACGAGGGTCTGGAGGAACCAGGTGACCACGCCGGCCACGGTCATCACGAAGAGCACCGCCAGGCTCATGCCGACGGCGGTCTCGGTGCGCTTCGACACGCCGAGGAACGGACAGATCCCCAGGAACCGTGCCAAAACGAAATTGTTCACGAGCACGGCGCTGAGGAAGAGGAGCGCCAACGCGGCCATGGCCCACCTTTTTGAAGCAAAACGAAACGAGAATTCGGCGAAACCGAAAGAAACGGTTCCCTCCCCCCCGGGGGCGCGGAGGGCGCAGGGTATGAAAACGATCACAAGCCTGTCAAGCGGGAGTCTGGGGGGACCTGCCGACTATCGACGTCCCGACCACCAGGCGTACAGGCCCTCGCCGTTCCCGAACCGTTCCCGGAGGACGGCCGCCCACTCTTGCAATCTCCGTTCCATCTCTTCCACCCGGGCCACGGCCTCCTCCGGCTCCCCGAACACGACGGCCCGGAACACCTCCCGCGCCCCGGCGGCATCGTCGGTATCGGACGCGGGGAGATCCGTTCCCACCGCCTCGGCGAGCGCCCGGGCCGGCTCCCGGCAGAGGAACCCGAAACACAGGGGCGCCTTCCACGGGCCGAGCCGGCAGCCGGCGGGCCCCAGGTACGCGCATCCCATCCCTCGAACGACGCGGCCCGTCGCCCTCTCGCGCAAACGGTACGCCGGGGGGGCGGGCCGGATCCGACAGACGCGCCGGCGCCGGGCCTCCAGGCCCTCCACGAACTCGGGAGGAAACCGCCCTTGCTCCCCCAACCCCGGGATCCAGAACCCGTCCGCCACCCCCGCCTGGCAGCAGCCCGGAAAGATTCCCTCCAGGAGCTCCACGTCGGCCGCCGGGTCGCCGGGATGCGCCCGGCGGGTCACCTCGAGGCACCGGCGGCAAAAGGCCCCTGTCCATTGGCCGAAAAAGTCGGAGAGGGCCCTGCCGGCCCTCTCGTAGAGAACGAAACGGGGCTCGAGACGCCGTCCATCTCGGGTCATGGGTCTCCGGTTGGGCCCGGCCAAACCCGAGGGGGCCTTGGCGCAGGCCCCATCAGCCGCCCAGCCGTTCCACCACTTTTCGGAACTCCTCGCTCTGGTCCAGGGCCCGGAACGTGTCGAGGAGCGCCTCGCGGAACGCCTGCTCGGCCCGCCGCGCCGTGTTGCCCGGCACCTTGATCCGGTTCTGGGCCTCGACTTTCACCTTGCCGAGCACGGTCCCGTTGGGCTCCACGAACGCGACCGTATAGGCCACCCGCACCCCCACCTCGTCCCACAGCGCGCCGGGCACCTCCTCCAGGGCGAACTCCTGGAGCTCCACGTCCACAAAGAGCCTCGCCTTCTCCTGGGACGACGCCTCGAGCCCCCGGTGAAGCAGATAACGACTCAGTTGCTGAGCCACGTACTCCGCGGGATTGGTCTCCAGAAAGGCGTCCTGCGGATTCCGTTCGAACCGGGTGTAGAGCACCCCCACCCGCTGGCCCGCCTTCTCGGGCGGACGCGCATCCTTCGCGCTTCGGACCCAAAGGGACCAGGCCGCCGCCGTGTCGGCCCACCCCGGTTCGGCCTGCATGGGCACCGGGCCCGGATTCAGGATCACCGCCTTCGGCGCGCAAGCCACCGTTAGCCCCAGCAAGGCCGCACTGGCAACCCCAACGATCCAGCGCTTCATTTCGGTCCCTCCTTCCGAGTCACTTCGGTCCACGGTCGTCGGTCCGGCGGGCCTGCGGAAAGCAGCGCCCCACGGGATCCGGGCCCGCCCCTTCCGAACGGGGGCCATGGTAGCCCAGTCGGCGTTCTGCAGAAAGGGGGCCACCCCCCGACGGGTTGAACATTCGGCGTTGACCGGTGCGGTCCTCCCCCGTACACTTGCGCGTTTCTGCGGAAGGGACGATGGACCGAAAACGCTTCGAACAGATCGCAGAAGCCCAGCTCGAGACGCTGCCCGGGGCGATCCTGTCGCGCCTTCACAACGTCACCATCTGGGTGGAGGACTGGCCCGACCCGGAGACACTGGAGGAGATGGGCATCGCCGACCGGTGGGGCCTCTTGGGCCTCTACCAGGGATGGCCCCTCCCGGAACGCACCCACGACCTGAGCGGAACCCTCCCCGATCGGATCGTCCTGTTCCAGCGGCCCATCGAACGATACGCCAGGGACTGGGGGCTTTCAGTGGAGGAGGTCATCCGCGACACCCTCGTGCACGAGATCGGACATTACCTGGGTTTTTCGGAGGCCCAACTCCGCCGTCTCGAGAACGGCGGCTCCGACGGAGGCGACCTGTGAAACGACCTGCCGGGCCCATCAAGCTCCAGGGGTTCAACAACCTGACCAAGAGCCTGTCGTTCAATATTTACGACATCTCCTACGCGCGCAGTCCCCACGCTCGGCAGGAATACCTGGAGTACATCGACGAGGAATACAACTCGGAGCGCCTGACCCGGATTCTCACCGAGGTGGCGGACATCATCGGGGCCAACATCCTGAATCTGGCCAGCCAGGACTACGACCCCATGGGCGCCTCGGTGACCGTGCTCGTGGCCGAGGAACCCGTGACGGTTCCGGCGTCCCAGGCCCACGTGGCCCATCTGGATAAGAGCCACCTTGCGGCCCACACCTATCCCGAGTCGGACGGGTCGAGCGGAATCTCCACGTTCCGGGTAGACATCGACGTGAGCACCTGCGGAAAGATCTCCCCCCTGCGGGCCCTGAACCACCTGATCCGGAGCTTCGAGTCGGAGGTCGTGGTGATCGACTACCGGGTCCGGGGATTCACGCGGGACGTGGACGGCCGGAAGCACTTTCTCGACCACGACATCCGGTCCATCCAGGAGTTCATCGATCCCGAGATCCTGGCCGAGTACCACACGGTGGACATCAACATCTACCAGGAGAACCTTTTCCACACCAAGATGATGCTCCGCGACCTGGAACTCGACCGGTTCTTGTTCGGGGACTCCGAGGCCGAGCGCCCCGCGGAGGAACGGGAGATGATCCGAAGCCTCCTGGAGCGGGAGATCACGGAGATCTTCTACGGAAAGAACATCTTCGACTGAGGAACGGAAAAACCGTTCATTTTTCACCATCCTCTCGGTGGACATTCATCGAGGCGTCCGCGACGGAAGGCTCCCGCCGCGGCGCCGTCCCACCGGGCTTCCGGACGGCCGGGGGGCGTGGCCCCGGCGGCGCCGCCGGCGCTTCTGGGCACCGCACCGGCTCCCCGCCCGATCCTCTGCCGTTCCCCCCGAACCAGAAGAAAACGCGGCCGGGTGTTGGGCCCGACGGAGCGCTTTGCCCGGTACCGCGCGCCGGGAGACGCAGCCCTCCACGGCCGCGATCTTCCAGCCCCCGGGGTGGCGGGGTGCCGATGGCACGGCGATTGCCTCAGGGAACGGTACACGTCTCGTTCGCGCCCGGGCCTTGGGGGCACACGGGGGAACCCCGGGCCACCACCGCCCGGCGGGGGCGGGCGATCGCCGGGCGAGCCTCGGGGAGGCGCAGCGTGATCACAGCAGGCATCGACATCGGTAGCCGCACCATCAAGGTGGCCGTGCTCCGGGGCGGGGAGATCGTGGGAAGCGCCTTCGATACCGCCGGGGCCGAGCCGGCGCGCCGGGCCTCGGCCCTCCTCCGAGACGCCCTGACGACCGCCGGGGTCTACCCGGAGGACGTAGCGCACATCACCGCCACGGGGGCCGGCAGGGTCCTGGCGGAAGACGCGCACAGCACGGTGACCGATATCACGGCGGCGGCACGAGCCACGAACTTCTTCTTCCCGGGCGCAGTGACGGTGGTGGAGGTGGGAGCCGAGGAGAGCCGGGCGGTCAAGACCGACGGCGCGGGCCGGGTGCTCGACTCCGCGGTGAACGAGAAGTGCGCCGCAGGGTCCGGCAGCTTCACGGAGTCCATGGCCCGGGCCCTGGGGATGACCCTGGAGGAATTCGGCGAGAAGAGCCTCCAGAGCACCACCCGGATCGCCATGAACGCCCAGTGCACGGTGTTCGCCGAAAGCGAGGTGGTCGGGCTCATGCATTCCGGGGTGGACCCCCGGGATATCGCCCACGCGGTAAACGACGCGATCGCCACCCGGGTTTCGGCCACGGTCCGGCGCGTGAAGCTCGAAGGCGAGGTGGTTCTCCTGGGCGGACTCGCTCGAAACCGGGGGTTTGTCCGGTGCCTCAGGGAGAAGCTGGAGGTGGACCGAATCCTGATCCCCGAGGCGCCGGAGTTGGCCGACGCGGTGGGCGCCGCGATCGTGGCCGCCGAACGAGCCCCGTAAACGGCGGCCCAACAAGGACGTGGAATGAAGGATCGCCCCGAGTACTGGCGCTGGAGCGAAGGGGTTTGGGTCGCCCCGGAACGCCATTGGAAGGAGGCCCGGGTGGTCACCCTCGGGATCGACGTGGGCAGCGTCAGCTCCGAGGCGGTGGTCTGCCTCGACGGCGAACTGTACGCGTACTCGACGGTACGGACCACCGGCGGATCGCTCGAGTCCGCCCAGCGGGCCCTGGACGCGGTGTTCCGCCCCACCGGGCTCAAGCTCGACGACCTCCACTACGTGGTGAGCACCGGGTACGGCCGGGTGAATCTGCCCTTCGCCGACAAGGCGATCACGGAGATCGCGTGCCACGGCCGGGGGGCCCACCACATGGGAGGCCCAACGGTCCGCACCATCCTGGACATGGGCGGCCAGGACTGTAAGGCCATCCGGATCGACGAACAGGGCCGGGTGGTCAACTTCTTGATGAACGACAAGTGCGCCGCGGGCACAGGCCGGGGCATGGAGGTGATCGCGGACCTCCTGGAGGTCCCCGTCGAGGAACTGGGTCCGCGGTCGTTCGACATCGACCAGGAACCCCCGGGCGTCTCGAACGTCTGCGTGGTGTTCGCCAAGACCGAGGCCATGGCCCGACTCAAGGAAGGCTGGAGCAAGAACAAGGTCATCGCCGCGTACTGCCGGGCGATGGCGGAACGGGTGGCGACGCTGCTGCAACGGGTCGGCGTGGAGCCGGACTTCTTTGTCACCGGCGGGATCTCCAAGAACATCGGGGTGGTGCGCCGCATCGAGGAGATCCTCGGGGTAAAGGCCCTGCCCTCCCGCTACGACACGCAGATCGCGGGGGCGCTGGGGGCCGCGCTGTTCGCCCACGCCCTCTTTCTGAAACGCCGGGGCGAGGCGCCGGCCGCCGCGTGACCGGCGCCCGCCGGCCTCGTCCGAGGCGGACCAGGGGGAAACCCGCCCTTTGGGCCACCTGGAGGAGGCGGGGTTTCGCGACTCGGAGCGCCATGACGAAGCGAAAGTGCACACCGAACCGAGAGAGCGCGTCCGAGGTCTCCCGACTGGAGCGCGAGGGCTGGGTTCGGAGAAACATCGCGTGCGAGCCGCGCCTGAGCGAGATCGTGGAGACCTATCGGTCCCTGGGGTTCGAGGTGCGCCTCGTGCCGGCCCTCACGGTGTGCCGGGCCGGTGCGACGGGCTGCTCGTCGTGTTTCGACGCGGACGGGGGCGCGGAACACTACCGGGCGGTGTTCACCCGACCTCGAAACGCCTCGTAAGCCCCACGGGGGGCCGATCCCCGACCGCGGTGGTAAAACCAAGGAGCGAGTAGATGGGTCTGGAGGTCACGGTGCGGTTGATGCGGCCCGAGGATCTCGACGCCGTGGTCGCGATCGACGAGAGGATCACCGGCAACCGCCGGGAGGAATACTATCGCCACAGGTTCGAGGTGGCGGGCCTCAAGGAGGCCCAGATCAACGCCTCGCTGGTGGCCGAGGCCGACGGCAGAATCGTGGGGTTCCTCATGGGCACCCTGTTCTTCGGGGAGTTCGGGATCCCGGAAAACTCCGCCGTGGTGGACACCCTCGGGGTCGACCCCGCGTTCCAGGACCGGGGGGTCGGCGGCGCCCTGTTCGACCAGTTCCGGGCCAACATGCGGGCGGCGGGGGTGGAGCGGATCTACACCCTGGTGGATTGGAAGGATTTTGGACTCCTGAAGTTTTTCGGCCATATGGGATTCGTGCCGAGCCAGCGGCTCAGCCTGGAATACCCGGTCCCCTAGTCCCCGGGGCCACAGACGCGCTGGGACACGAGATGAGTCAAGAGGAAGAACTCGGCGCGGTCGTGGAGTTCGAGGCCGTTCGGTTCGCCGGCGGCGACCGCAGCCCCGAGGTCGTGCACGTGCCGTCCGAGGTGCCGCTGACCGTTGAGGCCAACGGCGTCGAGGTCGCCACCCTCCTGTGCACCCCGACCGAGATCCCGAGCCTGGTTCTCGGGTTCCTGTTCTCGGCCGGCGTTGTGCGCGGGCCGGAGGAGCTTCGGGAGTGGTCGGTGGACCCTACCCGCTGGAAGGTGGAGTGCGCGGTCGCCCGCACCCCGGACGTGGAGCTGCTGGGGAAGCGGGTCTACACTTCCGGGTGTGGGAAAGGGGTCATGTTCGCCACCGTGGCGGAACTCGCCGGCCGTCGCCCCTTGGAATCCCCCCTGCGGGTCCCCGCGTCCCGGATCGACGACCTCGCCCGGGCCCTCCAGGGCGCCTCGCCCCATTACCGCCGAACCCGGGGCATCCATACCGGTGCCGTGAGCCTGGAGGGGGAGCTGCCGGAGCGGTGGTTCGACGACGTCGGTCGCCACAACGCCGTGGACAAGGCCATCGGAGACGCCCTGTTCCGGGGGGTCGACCTGGCCCGGTGCATCCTCCTGAGTTCCGGGCGCACCTCGTCCGAGGTGCTGCACAAGGCCCGGCGGGCAGGGATCCCGGTGGTCCTCTCCCGCAGCGTGCCGACCCACCAGTCGGTGCTCCGGGCCCGGGACATGGGCATCACCCTTCTCGGCCGGGCCAAGGGCGCCGGGTTCCTGGCATACGCCCACGCGGAGCGGATTGTGCCGAACGGGGCGTCCGCCGAGCGATGATCTCCGGCACCCGGCCCGCGGCTTGCGAGGTCGGGCCAGCCTGGCACACTGGGTTCCCCGCAAACGTGAACCAACCGACAGAAGAGGAGAGGCCATGAGCACGACGCCCTTCCGGATCCGGTTCCTCGAGGCCAACGACTTGGACGCGGTGGTGGCCATCGACGCGAAGGTGTCGGGCGCTCCGCGCCGCGAATATTATCAGACCAAGTTCGAAAAGCTCTTCGGCTCGCCCGACTACGTGCCTGTATCTCTCGCGGCTGAAACCGAGGACGGAAAACTCATTGGGTTCGTCATGGCCGAACTGTACATCGGCCAGTACGGGATCTCCCGGGAGGGGGCCACCCTCGACACGATCGGCGTAGATCCCGACTACCAGAACCTTGGCGTGGGCCAGAAGCTCATCGACGAACTCATCGCGCACCTGCGCAAGCTCGGCGTGGAGAGGATCAACACCCTGGTGAGTTGGGACGACTCCCGCCTGATCCGCTTTTTCAGCGCCAACGGCTTCGCCCCGTCGCGCACGATCAACCTGGAACGGGAGATCTAAGGCGATCGCGTCCCGAGGGCGCCGCGACCGCGGCGCCCTTTCTCGTTTCCGGAGGAACCCGGCTCGATCAGAGTTCACCCCGACTTCGGTTAAGTTTTACCGAATTCGCCCCCTCCTTCCCGTCCCGGCCCGCCAGAAAGCCTTCCCCGCAAGCCCTCATCCCGATAAACCACTGGCACACGGCTTGCTATTCGTGGAAAGACCGCGGGGTCCCACCACGTTCGCAGGAGACCCTGGGAAGGACGGGTGAGCGAGATACGAAGACACCTAGCGGTAAGAGGGACGAGCCATGAGGTACGCCGAGACCGGATATCGGTTGGAGGTGGATCTGACGAAGGGCACCATCGCCAAGGTGCCCACCGACCCGAAGTGGACCGAGATGTTCCTGGGCGGTCAGGGCACCGCGGCGAAGATCCTCTGGGACCGCGTGGGCCCGGAGGTGCAGCCCTTCGACCCCGAAAACCTCCTCATTTTCACGGCCGGCCTGCTGGTGGGAACGCCGGTGCCGGGGGCGAACCGGACTATGGTGAACACGATATCGCCCCAGACCGGACTCTACGCCCACTCCATTTTCGGCGCCTTTTTCGGACCCGAGCTCAAACACGCGGGATACGACCAGATCGTGTTCACGGGCGAGTCCCCGGACTGGGTGTACCTGTGGATCCACAACGACAAGGTGGAACTTCGCGACGCCCGGCATCTCCTGGGGAAGGGGCCCCAGACCGTCACCAAGATGATTCGCGAGGAACTCGGGCAACCCGAAGCCCAGGTGGCCGCCATCGGCCTGGCGGGCGAGAACCGGGTGTACATGGCCACCATCGAGTCCGCGAGCGGGAGCGCCTCGCGCGGCGTGGGCGCGGTCATGGGCGCCAAGAAGCTCAAGGCCATCGCGGTGCGGGGCACCAAGGACATCCAGGTTGCCCATCCCGAGGAACTCTTCAAGCTCTCCCTCGACATGTTCAAGGCCATCGGCGACAACCCGTTCGCCGGCGACATCATGGCCCACGAGGACGACGAAGAGTTCCACGTGAACAACTTCGCCTGGGGCAACGCCCGGAAGCGGATCAAGGGCTACTGGAACAAGGAGCGGGAGGAGCGCTGGAAGAAGATCTCCGAGAGCGTCCGGC
>NZ_BAAHXI010000035.1:0-42423 GCF_054656955.1 Deferrisoma palaeochoriense | reverse complement strand
GTCGTCGTTCCGGGGGCAGTTCGGGGGTCAGCCGCCGTATCACATCTTCAACCTGCCCACGTTCATCCGGGCGGCGGCCGGGATCGAGCTGACGCCCCACGAACTCTGGAACCTGGGGCGGCGGAACCGCAACCTGGTGCGGGCGATCAACGTGCGCCGGGGGTTGCGGCGCAAGGACGAGCGGCCGCCGGAGGACCACTGGCAGATCCGGGACCCGGAAAAGGAGCAGAAGGTCCTGAGCGACTATTACACGTTCAAGGGCTGGACCCAGGACGGGATCCCGACCATCGGCACCCTGGAGAAGCTGGGCCTGGCCGACGTGGCCGAGGACCTCGTGCGCCGGGGCATCCTCTCGGAGGACGACCGGGAACCCGTGTTCCGGGACGACACGGTGTAGGGGCGCGGCTGGGAGGCTCGGAGGCTGGGAGGCTGACACCCCTTTGGTTCCGGCGCCCTCGCTTGTCCCGCCCTGCCCCCGCGCGGTCCCTCGGGCGCCCCCTTATACCAAGTTAAGTTCAGAAGTATCGTTTCCTGATTCGGCCCGGCAAGGGGCCTGGTGGAACGCCGGGCGTGGCTCTTACAGTGGCCGGATGCCGCACTCACGCACGGCCGGAACGAGGCCCCTTGCCGGACCCCCGGGATGGGTGTCTGCCTGAGCGCAACTTGGCATTAGAGGCGCCCGAGTTCGTCCACGGCGTCGAGGATTTCGTAGATTCGGGGATCGCGCACCCGGTAGAACGTCATGGTGCCCTCCTGGCGCGAGGCCAGGATGCCGGCCTTCTTCAAAATGGCCAGGTGCTTCGAAGTGTTGGGCTGGCTCCCCTCGATCTGGGGGCAGATCCGGCACACGCACTCCTCACCCGAGCGCAGCACCTCCAGGATGGCCACCCGGGTCGGGTGCCCGAGCGCTTTCAGCACGGCCGCCCGCCGGGCAAAGCGGTCTTCGAGGGACCCTCCGTTCGTCTTCATGCCAGAAGAGTAATCAAGGCTTCCGCCTCGGGTCAACCCCTTCGTTACCGCTGGTCTCCGCCGGCCCCGCTGTGGTATCTACGCTGGCCGGGAGGCGGGGGGAGGGGTCGTTTCGTTTTCCATCGGTTCGAGGAGGAGGTGTTTTCCATGAAGCGGTTTCTCGGAGGCGTTGTGGCGGGGCTTTTGGCAGCCGGGCTCGCGGTGGCCGGGGAAGTGCCCCACTGGGGATACGAGGGCCACGAGGGTCCGGCTCACTGGGAGGAACTCTCGCCCGAGTTCTGGGCGTGCGGGAAGGGGAAGAATCAGTCCCCCGTGGACCTTCGTGGGTTCATCGAGGCGGGCCTCGCCCCCCTGGAAATCTCGTACGCCGAGGCCCCCCTGGCCGTGGTGAACAACGGCCACACGATCCAGGTGAACTACCCGGCCGGGAGCACCCTCACGGTGGACGGCCGGACGTTCGTGCTCAAGCAGTTCCACTTCCACGCCCCCAGCGAAAACACCGTGGAAGGAAAAAGCTTTCCGCTGGAGGCCCATTTCGTCCACGCCGACGATCAGGGGAACCTGGCCGTTCTGGCCCTCTTGTTCGAGCAAGGGGAGGAGAACCCCGAACTCGCCAAGATCTGGGCCCACATGCCCGCCTCGGCCGGCAGCCAGGCCAGCCCCGAGGGGGTCTCGGTCCGGGCCGACGCCCTCCTGCCGGCCTCCCGGGACTACTACCGGTACAACGGTTCCCTGACCACCCCGCCCTGCACCGAGGGCGTACTGTGGCTCGTGCTGAAAACCCCGGCCACGGTGTCGGCGGAACAGGTGGAAGCATTCCGACACGTCATGCACCACGACAACAACCGCCCGGTCCAGCCCCTGAACGCCCGGGCGGTGCTCCGGTAGGCTCCCCTCCCCCCGCCGACCCCAAACAGGCCCCCTCCCGGGGGCCTGTGCTGTTTCCTGAACGAACCAACCGGGGCCCGGGGGGCCCGTCGCCGGGCTACTTGTACGGAAGGGGTTCCAGGGCGACCTCGGCCGCCAGGGATTCGTACTCCGGATCCTTGTGGATCAAGGTGGCCCCGCGGACCGCGGCCACGGCCGCGATCACCGCATCCGCCAGCGACACCCTGTGCTCCGTCTTGAACCGGGCGGCGGTGAGCAGGATCCTTTCGTCGATTTCCCAGACGACGTCGGCCGGCAGCGCCTTGGCAAGGGCGTAGCGCTGGTGCGCCTCTTCGGGCCCCACCTCCTGCCGGCTCACATAGACGAGCTCCATCAGCACCAGGCTCGGGATCCACACCGACCCGGTCCGAAGCACCGCCTCCACCCGGTCGGCGCCGGGTTCGTCCTCGATCAACGTAAACAGGGCCGAGGTGTCCAGAACGTAGCCGTCAACGCTCACGATCCCGGTCCTCCCGGCGGGCGTCGAGCAGGCGCCGCGTCAACCCCTGCCCGCGGCCCCGGCCGCGGAGCGCCGCCACGGGGTCCCGGCCCACGGGCACCACCCGGAAAACCCCTCCCTCGTCGATCCACTCGATCCGGTCCCCCTCCCGGATGCCGTACCTCCGCCGGAGGGCGGCCGGGATGACCGTCTGACCCCGTTTCGTAACCGCCGTCTGCATGCCACACCCCTCCTCAGGCGAGGGCACCCTTCGATGCAGATCGCGCTTGGCCGATCCCAAGCTGCAATCTTCCCTGATTGGCGCGTCGCAGCCTCTCCCGCCGTGGGAGCCCCTCCCCCACGCGCAACCCCACGGGCCAGCCCTGGGGGCACCGCTTCGAAGGCTACAAGACGTTTTCGACTTCAACAAGACATTTCTTGAAAAACCATGCAGTTTCGAGCGGTAGGGGTACACTCGGCCCTTTCGGGGTCCTGCTGAGGTTGCCGGGATACCCAAGCTTTCAAAAGGCTTGCCGGCCCCAGGCGGGGGAGCGGCCCCGGCCGGGCGCGACCCCCCTCCACCCGCCGGGTCCCGTAGCGACGGCGGGAATCCGTCAGCCCTTCCGTCGGGATCCCAGATCGGCAAAGTGTCCGGGCGCACCCGTGTCTGCCCCATCCTTCCCCTTCACCGTCCCGCGGCGTCCCCTTCGCTCTCGCACACCCCGCAGGCGGTGCAGGTGCCGGGGCGGCAGGGGATCGGGGGCATCCCCGCCAGGGCCGCGGCCCGCTCCCGCAGGAGGTGCGCCCGGTCGGGCACGCCCCCGAGGAAGTCCCAGGGCAACGGGGTGTCGGGATCCCGGGGCTCGTCGAGCTCCCGCCGGGCCAGGGGCGAGCGCAGCACCGCCCGCCAGTCGCCGGAACCAACCCCCTGTTCCAGCAGATCGCCCACGGCCCGGCCACCCCGGCTCCACAGGGCCTGGAGGCGGGACCATTTGGGGGTTTCGGCGACGGCCCGCACCCCCCGGACCCGCCCGCACCGGGCCTGGAGCCGCCGGATCCGGGCCCGCACCAAGGCCTCGGCCGGCGCGGGCTCCCACTGGAGCGGGGTGTGGGGCTTCGGGACGAAGGGCGCCGCGCTCACCGTGACCTGGCCCCGACCCAGGGCGGCCCGGGCCCGCTCGGCCGCGTCGGCGAGCGCGTCCACGTCCTCGTCGGTCTCGGTGGGGAGCCCCACCATGGCGTAGATCCGAAGGTTCGGGATGCCGGCCTCCCCGGCCAACCGGGCGGCCCGCAAGAGGTCCTCCTCGGTGATGCGCTTTCCCAGGAGGGTCCTCAGCCGAGGGCTTCCGGCCTCCAGGGCCACGGTCAGGGTCTTGAGCCCTCCCCGGGCGAGGAGGTCGGCCGCCTCGGCCGACAGGTTCTCGGCCCGAAACGAGCTCACGGAGAACCCGGCCCCGGCCTCCAGGGCGGCCCGGGCCAGTTCGGTGAAGCCGGGGTGGTCGGACACGGCCGCGGCGACGAAGCCCACCTTTCCCGCCTTCTCGGCGCCAAACCCGACCCAGGGAAGCAACGCCGTGAGGGGCAGGGGCCGAAACGGCCGGGTCGCGTACCCCGCGGCGCAAAACCGGCAGGCGTGGGGGCAGCCCCGGCCGATCTCCAGGAGGTACGCCCCGCCGAAGGGGTCGTCGGGCACGAGGAACCGAGTGCGGGCCGGGTCCCAGGGTACCCGGGCCCAGACCCGCTCGGCCCGAAACCCCGCCGCTGGGTCGTGATGGGCCGGCACGTACACCCCGGCCAGCCGGGCCTCCGCCAGGGCCCGGAGCCGCTCGGGCCGGGGGAGTTCCCGATGGTCGCGCAGGAAGGCCAAAAGCCCGGCGAGGCCCGCCTCGGCCTCGCCGAGGAACACGATGTCGCTGAAGGGGGCCAGGGGTTCGGGGTTTAGGGTTGGGGCGACGCCCCCGACGAGGATTAGCGGGTGGGAGACCTTCCGGTCCCGGGATCGCAGGGGAATCCGGGCGCCTCGGAGCAGTTCCAGAAACGCGGGGTAATCGCCCTCGAAGGAGAGGCTCGCGGCCACCACGTCGTAGGCCGCGAGGTCCCGGTCGGCCTCGACGGTTCGGGGTCGGTCGGCCGCCGCCCGGTGGCAAAGCCAGCCCTCCCGGTTCAGGAGGGCGTAGAGGGTCTGGAACCCCAGGTTGGCGGCGGCGAGCGCCAGCCGGTTGGGATAGACGAGGGCGCAGGTCACCTCCGCCCGGCCAGGGGGTACCGGCTCAAAGGACCGGAGCGCTTCCGGATGGATCATGGCTCCCGGGGGACTGCCGCTGGCCGGGGGCCGGCCGTTGGCCCCACGCGCGCCCCCCCTCAGTCCGCCTGCTTTCGCAGGAACGTCGGGATGTCGAGCTCGCTGTCCACCTCCATGTCACCCCCCACGACCCGGCTCACCCGCACGGCCAGGGCCGAGGGCTCCTTGCGGCGCTGGAACGCGGGCCGGTCGTAGTCCACGGGCTTGGCCTTTTCGGCCTTCGCCACCCGCACGGTCTCCAGGTCGATCGGCGCCTGCTCGACCTTGGCCTCGCCGAACCCGGTGGCGATCACGGTCACCTGGACCCGGTCCTCCAGTGTGTCGTCGATCACCTGGCCGTAGATGATGTTCGCGTCCTCGTGGGCGGCCTCCTGGATCAGGGAGGCGGCCTCGGCCACCTCGGCGAGGCCCAGGTCCGAGGGCCCGGTGATGTTGATCAGCACCCCGCGGGCACCCTCGATGCTCACGTTGTCCAGGAGCGGGCTCGAGATGGCGTCCTGGGCGGCCATGACGGCCCGGTTCTCGCCGCTTCGGATGCCCGTCCCCATGAGCGCCATGCCCTTTTCGCTCATCACGGTGCGCACGTCGGCGAAGTCCACGTTGATGAGGCCCTCCCGGGTGATGAGGTCGCTGATGCCCTGCACGGCCTGGCGGAGCACGTCATCGGCCATGCGGAACGCCTCCACGAACGAGGCCTGCTTGCCGGCGATGGCAAGGAGCCGGTCGTTGGGGATGGTGATGAGGGTGTCCACCTCCTTGCGGAGTTCCTCGATCCCCTCCAGAGCCTGGCGCATCCGGCGCTTCCCCTCGAACCCGAACGGTTTCGTGACCACGCCCACGGTGAGCGCCCCAACCTCCTTGGCCACCCGGGCGATGACCGGGCTCGCGCCGGTGCCCGTGCCGCCGCCCATGCCGGCCGTGACGAACACCATGTCCGCCCCCTCCAGGGCGTCGGCGATCACGGCGGTGTCCTCGACCGCCGCCTGCCGGCCCACCTCGGGGTTCGCTCCGGCGCCCAGGCCCCGGGTCAGGCCCCCCCCGAGCTGGATCTTCATCGGCGCCAGGTTCGAGCCCAGCGCCTGGGCGTCGGTGTTGGCCGCGATGAACTCGACCCCGGTGACGCCGGCCGCGATCATGGTGTTCACCGCGTTTCCGCCGCCGCCTCCCACCCCGACCACCTTGATCCGGGCCTGGAACACGTGCGCGTCTGCGAACTCAAACTTCGCCATGGGTCACCTCCTGGCTTGGGAACGGCACCTGGGAACGGGTGGCCGGCGGAACCCCTCGATCCGCCGGTCACCGATCCCCGGGGGCCGCCTCAGAAGAAGTTGCGAAACCATCCCTTCATGCGCGTGACGATTTTCGCGAACAGGTTCTCGTCGGCCGGGTCCAGCGGGCTCACCCCCTCGGCCGAGGCCCGGGCGGCATGGAGCACGAGCCCCACGCTGGTGGCGAACGACGGGTCCCGCAGGCCGTCGGGCAGGCCCTCGGGCCGCAGGGGGTACCCCCGCCGCACCGGAAGCCCACCGAAGATCTGTTCCGCCATCTCCACCGCGCCCTCCAGGAGACTCCCTCCCCCGGTGAGCACGAGGCCCGAGGCGAGCCGGTCCTCCATGTTGGCCTGCTGGAGGTCGCTGTGGACGAGGGTGAGGAGCTCCTCCATGCGGGGCTCGACGATCTCGGCCAGGATCTTGCGGTTGAGCATCCGGGGCCGCCGCCCCCCCACGCTCGGCACCTCCACGGTTTCGTCCTTGCCCACCAGGGAGGCCAGGGCGCAGCCGTGGCGGCGCTTGATCTTCTCGGCGTCGGCCACCGGGGTGCGCAGCCCCACGGCGATGTCGTTCGTCACATGGGCCCCGCCCAGGGCCAGCACCGACGAGTGGCGTACGGCCCCCTGGCTCACCACCAGGATGTCCGTCGTGCCCCCGCCCATGTCCACCAGGGCCACCCCGATCTCCCGCTCGTCCTCGGTCAGCACGGCCTCGGCGCTCGCCAGGGGCTCGAGCACAATGTCGGCCACCTGGAGCCCGGCGCGGTTGCAGCACTTCACGATGTTCTGGGCGCTCGTGACCGCGCCGGTGACGATGTGGACCCGGGCCTCCAGCCGCACGCCGCTCATCCCCAGGGGGTCGCGGATGCCGTCCTGGTCGTCCACGATGTACTCCTGGGGCAGGATGTGGATGACCTCCCGGTCCATGGGGATGGCCACGGCCCGGGCCGCGTCGAGCACGCGGCGCACGTCGGCCTGGCGCACCTCCCGGTCCCTGAGGGGGATCACGCCGTGGCTGTTGAACCCCTGGATGTGGCCGCCCGCGATGCCGGCGTACACCTGCCGGATCTCCCGGTCGGCCATGATCTCCGCCTCCTCCACGGCCTTGCGGATCGACTGGACGGTGGCCTCGATGTTGACTACCACCCCCTTGCGAAGCCCCTTCGAGGGATGGGTGCCAAACCCCAGAATCCGAAGCCCCTCGGGCGAGGTTTCGGCCACCACCGCGCAGATCTTGGTGGTGCCGACGTCGAGCCCCACGACCTGCCGGGAGGTCGGTCTCATCTCGATCCTCCGGAAAGGGCGCCCGGTTCCAGACGGGCCACGATCCGATCCTCGAAATCCAGGTCCACGGTGCGGGCCCACTGCCCGCTGCGGGCCAAGTGGTGATCCAGCCGTTCGAGGCGCGCGAGCTTCTCGTCGATCCGGCCGAACCCGAACCGCACGGCCCGCCGGGCCGTGTACACCGTGAACCCCTCGTCCGGGCTCACGTGGACCTCCCCCACCGGCTCGCCGGCCAACCCGCCCTCGATCCGGGCCAGGAGCCCCAGGAGGGCCTCCCGGACCCCGGCGTTCCGGTGGAGTTCGGCCGGGGTGATCCCGGTCACCACGGGCAGGTCGTCGCCCGGCACCACCGGGGCGGCCACCACGTGTCCCTCGGCCGTGAGGTACACGAGCCGCTCGGCCTTCAAGAGATACCGGGGCTCCCACTCGGCCACCGCGATCCGCACGGTGCCCGGCACCTGCCGGATGGCCCGCGCCGAGCGGACCCAGGGGAGCGCCTCGGCCGCCCGCTGGACCCGTTCCACATCGATCCCGAACAGGGGTGTGCCCGGGGCGACGCCGGCCGCGCGGCGGACGGCCTCGGGGTCGGTGCGGACCGCGCCCTCGACCCGCACCGTGGTCACCGGGAACACCGTGCCGAGGCCCCGGCGAAGCCCGGTGTAGAGGACCGCCGCCAGGGCCGCGCCCACCGCGAGCCAGGCCAGCGCGGCCGCCGCGGTCGCGTGCCCCCTGCGCCTCGGACCTCCCTGCCGGGCCACCTTCATGCCGTCCTCACGCCTTCAGGCTCGCGCCGGCGAGCATCCGGTCCACCAACTCGTCGAACCCCACCCCTGCGGCCGCAGCCGCCTTGGGCAAAAGGCTCGTCGGCGTCATGCCGGGGATCGTGTTCACCTCGAGCACCCACGGCCGGCCGGCCGGGTCGAGCCGCAGATCCACCCGGGCCGCTCCCGAGCATCCCAGGGCCTCGTAAGCCAGACGGGCCACCTCGACGACCCGGGGCTCGAGGCCCGGCTCCAGGGGGGCCGGGCACAGGTACCGGGTGCGGCCCGGGGTGTATTTTGACTCGTAGTCGTAAAACCCCGACTCGGGCACGATCTCGACCACCGGGAGCGCGTCGCGGTCCAAAAACCCCACGGTGAGCTCCCTCCCCTCCACGAACTCCTCCACCAGCACCTCGGGCTCGCAGGACCGAGCCGCGTCCAGGGCGGCGGGGATCTCGTCCGGCGTCCGGGCCACCCCCACCCCCAGGGTCGAGCCGCCCCGGGGGGGTTTCGCCACGAGTGGGGGGCGGATCCGCAGGGCCGAGGCGGCCTCCCCCGGCCCGAGCACCTGCCACCCTGGGGTGGGCACCCCGCAGGCCTCGAACATCCGCTTGGAGGCCACCTTGTCCATGGCCAAAGCGCTCGCGAGCACCCCGGACCCGGTGTAGGGGATGCCCAGGATCTCCAGGACCCCCTGCACGGTGCCGTCCTCACCCCACCGGCCGTGCAGGGCCACGAAGGCGGCGTCGGGCCGAAGCGCCTGCACCCGGGGGATCCAGTCCCCACCGGCGTCCACCTCCTCCGCCTCGTGTCCCCGCCGGCGCAGCCCCTCGGCCACGGCGCGACCGGTGCGAAGGCTCACCTCCCGCTCGTTGCTCTTTCCGCCCAGGATCACCGCGACCCGCGCCATGCCGCCTCCTCGTCGGGGCCCGTGCTTAGTCCGTGACTCGCACCTTGCCTTTGGCCCACTCCCCCACGATCCCCACCTCGGGCTCCAGCTTCACCTTGTGCTTTACGAACACCCTCTCCTGGATCATGCCGATGAGCGAGACCACCTGGCTTGCCGTGGCCATGCCGGCGTTCACGATGAAGTTCGCGTGGAGCCGGGAGACCTCGGCATCGCCCACCCGCACGCCCTTGAGCCCGCACGACTCGATGAGTTTGGCGGCCTTTTGGCCCGGCGGGTTCTTGAACACGCTGCCCGCACTGGGCTCGGCGAGCGGCTGGGACTCCTTCCGGCGGGCGAAGAACGCCTTGGCCGCCGCCTTGACCTCCTCAGGGTCGGCCGACTCCCCCTCCAGCACCGCGGCCAAGATCACGTACCCCGGGGGCAGGTCGGCGCGGCGGTACCCGAACCGCAGGGTCGTGCGGTCGAAGACCTGCACGCGCCCCTCGGGGCTCAGGGCCTCGAGCTCCACCAGCCGCTCGCCGATCTCCATGCCCCAAGCACCGGCGTTCATGGCAAGGGCACCGCCCGCGGAGCCCGGCACGCCCACCAGGGGCTCGAAGCCGGTGATGCCCTGGTCCACGGTCCAGCGCACGAGGCGGCGCAGGGGCACCCCGGCCTCGACCCGGAACCTGGTTCCTTCGCGCCCCTCGAGGCCCCGGAACCCCTCGGTGAGGCAGATCACGGCGCCCCGGATGCCCCCGTCGCGCACCACCAGGTTCGAGCCGTTCCCGAGCACGAAGTAGGGAATGCCCCGCTCGGCCAAAAACGAGATGAGCTCCGCCAGGTCTTCCCGGTCCTCGGGGTAGACCAGGAGGTCGGCCGGGCCGCCCACCCGGAGCGTGGTGAGCCGGTCCATGGGGGCGTTCAGGACCACCTTGCCGCGGACCCGCTCCTGGAGTTCGTCGATCGCCGTCTTCGCCATCAGCCCTTTCCTCCCAGCCGCTCGAGGATCTGTCCGCCCACGCCCCCGATGCTTCCCGCGCCCAGGGTGACCACGAGATCTCCCGGGCCGGCCGCCTCGGCCACCGCCCCGGGCACCCCCTCGAGGGCCCCGGCGTACCGGGCGTCCCGGTGGCCGTGGGTCCTGAGCGACTCCACCAGCGCCTCGGCCGTGACCCCCTCGATGGGCGCCTCTCCCGCCGGGTAGAGGTCGGTCACCAGCACCGTGTCGGCGTCGTAGAAGCAGGTGGCGAACCGGTCCAGGAGGTCGGCCGTGCGGGTGTATCGGTGGGGCTGGAACACCGCCACGATCCGCCGGCCGTAGGCCTCCTTGAGGGCCCGGAGCACGGCCTGGATCTCGGTGGGGTGGTGGCCGTAGTCGTCCACCACCACCACCCCGGCGGCCTCCCCCACGACCTGGCTTCGGCGCTCGACGCCCTGAAACGCCGAGAGGGCCCGGCAGGCGAGCCCCGGGTCCACACCCAGCTCCTGGGCCACCGCCACGGCCGCCAGGGCGTTTCGCACGTTGTGGAGCCCGGGAACGGCCAGGTCCACCCGCCCCACGGACGCCCCCCGCACCAGCACCTCGAACCGGGTGCGGGCCCCCGAGGTCTCGATCGCCCGGGCCGACACCTCGGCCTGGGCCGAGAGGCCGTAGGGGATCACCCGTTTGCGGATCTCCGGGAGGAGGGCCTGGATCCGGGGATCGTCGAGGCACACGACCACGGCGCCGTAGAACGGCACCTTGTTGGCGAAGCTCACGAACGCCCGCTCCAGGGCCTCCTCGCTGCCGTAGTGGTTCATGTGCTCCCGGTCTATGTTGGTGATGACCGCCACCGTGGGCACCAGCGCGAGGAAACTCCCGTCGCTCTCGTCGGCCTCGGCCACCAGGAACTCCCCCCGCCCCAGCACCGCGTTGGTCCCGGCGCTCCGGAGTCGGCCCCCCACCACCACCGTGGGGTCGAGCCCGGCCTCGGTGAGCACCGCCCCCACCATGGAGGTGGTGGTGGTCTTCCCGTGGGCCCCGGCCACGGCCACGCCGTACTTCATGCGCATGAGCTCGGCGAGCATCTCGGCCCGGGGGATCACGGGGATGCCCCGACGGTGGGCCTCGGCCACCTCGGGGTTCTCGGGGCTCACCGCCGAGGAGACCACCACCACGGTGGCGTCGCCCACGTGCCCGGCGGCGTGGCCCCGGTGCACCCGGGCCCCCAGGCCCGCCAGGCGCCGGGTGATCGGCGTTTCCTTCAGGTCGGAGCCGCTCACCCGGTACCCCAGGTTGAGGAGCACCTCAGCGATGCCGCTCATGCCGATGCCCCCGATGCCCACGAAATGGATGCGGTGGTCTTTTCGGTACACGCTTCCTCCGACCCAGCTAGGCGGCTGGGCAGCTAGGCGGCTAGGCAGCTAAATTCCGCGTGATTCCCTCTTCGCGGAATGCACGAACTCGGGGGCGCCGCTCCCGATGACTCCGCCGACCCACGGGCTGGGGATCGGCTGGCGCGCCGGGCGTGCCCGTGCCAGGGGACAGAATCCGGAATCCGGCGCACGCCAGGCCCGAGTGCGCAGTGTGCCGCCGTTTTCTGCTCCATGGGCCCCCATTCCCTCGACAGGTCCCTTGCCCCGCACTCCGAGACGCCGCCCCCGTTGTGTCTTGCCGAGCGGACCTTCTTCCCGTCCGGCCGCCTAGCCGCCTAGCCGCCCAGCCGCCAACAGTTCATCCACGATCCGCGCCGCCGCGTCCCGGCGGGCCCAGGCCGCCGCCCGGTCCGCCATGGCCCGGAGACGCTCCGGCTCGGCGGCCAGGTCCTCCAGCACCGCCGCCAGACGCTCCGGGGAGCACTCGGCATCCGGCAGGCACACGGCCCAGCCGGCCGCCTCGGCGGCCCGGGCGTTTTTTTCCTGGTGTCCCCCTGCCGCGTGGGGGTAGGGCACGAACACCGCCGGCCGGCCCACGGCCGCCACCTCCCCCACCGTAAGCGCCCCGGCCCGGGCCACCACCAGGTGGCACCAGGCGTAGGCCGAGGCCACGTCGTCCACGAACTCCACCACCCGCACGCCGGGCCGGCTCCCGTAGGCGGCCTCGTGCCGCCGGCCGGGCCCGGCCTGGT
Organism: Deferrisoma palaeochoriense; assembly: GCF_054656955.1. NCBI lineage: Bacteria > Pseudomonadati > Thermodesulfobacteriota > Deferrisomatia > Deferrisomatales > Deferrisomataceae > Deferrisoma > Deferrisoma palaeochoriense. The sequence goes on along the minus strand of NZ_BAAHXI010000035.1, from coordinate 30,472 downwards.
GCAGGACCTCGGCAGGCCCCGCCAAGCGCCCGAGGGCCCCGGGCACCGCCCGGTTCAGGGTGCGGGCCCCCTGGCTCCCCCCGAGCACGAGGATCCGCAGGGGTTCCCCCGTTCCCCGCTCCGGATAGGGCGCGGGTTCCGCGAACTCCGGCCTCAGGGGGTTTCCGGTGACCACGGCCTTTCCCGCCGGGAACCCGGCCCGGCCCTCCTCGAACCCCAGGAACACCCGGTGCACCCACCGGCCGAGGACCCGGTTCGCAAGCCCCGGCCAGGCGTTCTGCTCCTGCACCGCGGTGAAGATCCCCCGCGCCCGGGCCACCGCGAGAACCGGCACGCTCGCGTATCCCCCCACCCCGAGGCAGGCGTCGGGCCGAAACGACCGGATCACCCCCGCGGCGTCCCGGAGCCCCAGGACCGTGCGGCCGAGCCCTTGGAGGGCCCCGGCGAGCCCCTTGCCCACCACCCCGGCCGCCCGCACCGGGAAAAACCGGAATCCCCGGGCCGGCACCACCCGGGCCTCGATGCCGCGCTCCGTTCCCGCGAAGGCCACCTCGTGCCCGCCCGGCCGGCCCAGGAGCTCCTGGGCCACGGCGATGCCGGGAAACAGGTGGCCCCCCGTGCCGCCGCCCGCGATCAGGAGTCGCACCGGCCGATCCCCGCGAGCACCCCCACCGCGGCGAGATCCACCACCCACCCGGTGCCCCCGTAGGAGAGGAACGGGAACGGGAGTCCCTTGGTGGGCAGGCACCCGGTCACCACCAGCGCGTTCAGGCCGGCCTGGAGCCCCAGCCAGGTGGTGATGCCGAAGGCCAGGTACCGCCGGTAGGGATCCGCCTGGCGGGCCGCGATCCAGCAGCCCCGGGCGACGAGGAGGGCCACGAGGGCGAGAACGGCCGCCACGCCCACGAACCCGGCCTCCTCGGCCCAGACGCTCAGGATGAAATCGGTGTGGGCCTCGGGCAGGTAGAAGAGCTTTTGCTGGCCCCGGCCCAGGCCCACGCCCCAGAGCCCACCCATGCCGAAGGCCAGGAGGCTCTGGACGAGCTGGAACCCCTCGTCCTGGGCGTACTTCCAGGGATCTAGGAACGCCAGGATCCGGGCCCTTCGAAAGGGCACGAACCACAGGGCCCACACCGCTACCGGCACCGCCGGCAACAGCCCGGCCACCAGGTGGGCCGGCCGTACCCCGGCCACGAAGCACACCAGGAACACCACGGCGGCCACGACGGCCGCGGTGCCCAGATCGGGCTCGGCCAGGATAAGCGCGATCGGCACGGCCGGAATGAGCACGTGGGGCAGATAGCCGTAGGCGAACGACCGGAGCCGGTCACCCCGGCGGGCCAGGCTGTCGGCCAGGAACAGGATCACCGCGAACTTCGCGATCTCCGACGGCTGGAACCCCACCGGCCCCAGCCGGACCCACCGGTGGGCCCCGTTCACCTCCTGGCCGAACCCGGGCACCCAGCACAGGACCAAGAGCCCCACGCTCAGGGCCAGGGCCGGATAGGCCAGGGGTCGAAGCCACTCGGCCCGCACCCGGCTCATGAGGGCCATGGCCAGAAGCCCCACCCCAGCGTAGGCCGCCGACCGCTTCACGTAGAACAGGGGATCCTGGGCCCCGATCCCGAACGCCCGGGGGGTGGCCGAGGAGTACACGAGCACGAGGCCGAGCCCCACGAGCACGGCGGCCGTGCCCATCACCCAGGGGTCGGACCGGCGTTCAGCCCCGGCCACGGTCGGCCCTCCGCTCCACGGCCCGCCGGCACAGGTCCCGGAACACCCGGCCCCGCTCGGCGTAGCCCGAAAACCGATCGAAGCTCGCGCAGGCCGGCGAAAGGAGCACCACGTCCCCGGGCCGGGCCCGGTCCACGGCGGCCTCGACGGCCTCTTCCCAGCCATCGAACGCCCGCACCGGCACGGCCTCCCGGAGCACCCGCACCAACTCCGGGGCGGCCTCCCCCACGGCGATCGCCTCCCGCACCCGCCCCCGGGCGGCCTCGGCCAGGGGGGCGAGGTCCTGGCCCTTGGCCTGGCCGCCCGCGAGCCAGACCACCGGGCCGGTGCAGGTCGCCAGGGCCTCCCGGGCCGCGTGCACGTTCGTGGCCTTGGAGTCGTCCACGAACCGGACCCCGTTCCACTCCAGGAACGTCTCCATGCGGTGGGGCAGGCCGCGGAAGGACCCGAGGACCTCCCACGCGGCCTCGGGCGGCACCCCCATCCAGCCCGCGGCCGCCACGGCGGCCAGGGCGTTTCGCACCCGGTGGCGGCCCTGCCGGAGCACTTTCTCCGCGGGGAGGCGCACCCCGTCCTCCCCCGGCAGGAGAACAACGGCCTCGCGCCCCTCGAGCCAGGCCCCGGCCGGCTGGGGCCTCGCCTCCGAAAACCCCAGGAGCGTCCCCCGCCCCCGCCGGGCCAGACCCCAGGCCACCGGGTCGTCGGCAAAGGCCACCGCCGCGTCGCCGGGGCCCTGGTTGCGGAAGATCCGGGCCTTGGCCTCCCGGTAGGCCTCGGCCGACCCGTGCCAGTCCAGGTGGTCCTGGTCCACGTTGAGGAGCACGGCCACCCGGGGCCGCAATGTCTCGGCCGTGGCGAGCTGGAAACTCGACACCTCGGCCACGGCCAGGTCCCACTCCCCCCCGAGCGCCTCCACCAGAGGGGTGCCCAGGTTCCCGCCCACGAAGGCACGGCGGCCGGCCGCCCGGAACACGTGGCCCAACATCTCGGTGACCGTGCTCTTCCCGTTCGTGCCGGTCACGGCGACCAAGGGGCAGGCCAGGTGGCGGGCCGCGAGCTCCAGCTCCCCCACCACCGCCACCCCGGACTCCCGGAGCACCCGCCACACCGGGTGGTGGGGCGGGATGCCCGGGCTCACCACGGCCAGGTCGTAGTCCTCCAGTGGCCTACGGCCCCGCAGGTCCGCCCCCAGGTCCGGCGGCAGATCCACCGGCCGGTCGTCGTGGACCTCCACCCGGGCCCCGGCCCGCACCAGGTACCGGGCCGCCGCGAGCCCGGAACGGCCCGCCCCCACCACCAGGATCCGGGAACCCTCGTAGGCAGACTGGCTCATCGCAGCTTCAGCGTGGAGAGGCCCAGGAGGGCCAGGATGATGGAAACGATCCAGAACCGAACGATGATCTTGGGTTCGGCCCACCCCTTGAGCTCGAAGTGGTGATGGATCGGGGCCATGCGGAACACCCGCTTCCGGCGGGTCTTGTAGGAGGCCACCTGGATCATGACGCTCAGGGCCTCCACGACGAACACGCCCCCCACCACGGCCAGCACGATCTCGAACTTGCTCACCACGGCCACGGCCCCCAGGGCCCCCCCCAGCGACAGGCTTCCCACGTCGCCCATGAACACCTGGGCGGGGTAGGCGTTGTACCAGAGGAACCCGAGGGCCGCCCCGGCCATGGCCGCGCAGAACACCGCCAACTCCCCGGCCCCGGGCACCCACGGGATCTGCAGGTACTCCGCGATCCGGGCGTGCCCCGCGGCGTAGGTGAAGATGAGGTACGTCAAGCTCGCCGTGATCACGGGTCCGATGGCCAGCCCGTCGAGGCCGTCGGTCAGGTTCACGGCGTTCCCGGCACCCACCACCACGAATACCGCGAACGGGATGTAGGCCCACCCCAGATCGGGCTGGAGCGCCTTGAAAAAGGGCACCGAAAGCCGGGTGTCGAACCCGGGAAGCGCCCACAGGGCCACGCATCCCACGGTCGCCACGGCCACCAGGCTCCAGAACTTGGCCCGGGCCGGAAGCCCCCTGCTGTTTCGGCGCGAGACCTTGAGGTAGTCGTCGGCGAATCCCACGGCCCCGAACCCCAGGGTGATGCCGAGCACGATCCAGACCCGGGGTTCCAGGGGGTCGGCCCAGCAGAGCGTCGCCACGGCCACACCCACCAGGATGAGCACGCCCCCCATGGTGGGCGTGCCCGCCTTGGCGAGATGCCGCTCGGGGCCGTCGTCGCGCACGGCCTGGCCCACCTTGAGCCTCGCGAGCCACCGGATCACGGCCGGCCCCAGAAAGAGCACGATCCCCAGGGCCGTCAGCATCCCCACCACGCTCCGGAACGTGAGGTACCGGAACACGTTGAGGGGCCCGAAGGCATCGCTCAGTCCGTAGAGAAGGCGGTACAGCACCCGTCATCGCTCCAGCGCGTCGGCCACGGCCTCGAGCCCCATGGCCCGGCTTCCCTTCACCAGCACCCAGTCGCCCTCCCGGAGCCGCCGGGCCACGGCGGCCGCCAACGTGGCCCGGTCGTCGTAGATCCACACCCGCTCCGGCGGCATCCCGGCGTCGAGGGCCGCCTCCCGCACGGCGGCCGTGCGCGGGCCCAGGAGGTGGAGCTCGGCCACCCCGAGCCGGGCCGCCGCCCGGCCCACGGCCTCGTGGCCGGCCCGGCAGAGGTCCCCCAGCTCCCGCATCTCCCCGAGCACGGCGAGCATCCGGGCCCCTCCGGCGAGCCCGGCCAGGGTCTCCAAGGCGGCTTCCACGGCCTTGGGGTTCGCGTTGTAGCAGTCCACGTAGAGGTGGGCCCCCGAGGGGGTGCGCCGGACCTCCCCCCGAAGCGGCGCCGAGGCCACCTCCCGCCAGGCCCGCTCGGGGTCGGGGGCGCCGAGGCCGAGGGCCTTGACCGCGGCCCAGGCGGCCAGGGCGTTCTCGGCGTTGTGCCGGCCGAGGAGCGGGAGCCGGACCCGCCGGCCCTCCAGCCGAAACTCCACCCCCTCGGCACCCCGGGGCCGGAACCCCTCGGCCCGCACGTCGGCCCCGGCCTCCCATCCGAAGGTGAGGCACCGCACCCCCTCCGGCGGAGAGAGGTGCTCGTCCCCGAAGGGCAAAACCAGGGTCCCCCCCGGCCGGAGGCCCCGGGCGATCGCGAGCTTCTCCCGCGCCACCCCCTCGAGGCCCCCGAGCCCCTCGGTGTGGCAGGGGGCCACGCAGGTGATCACGGCCACGTCGGGCCGGGCCACCGCCGTGAGCTCGGCCATCTCCCCCGGCTCGCTGATCCCGAGCTCCAAGACGGCCGCGGTCTCGTCGCCCGAAGCCCCCAACAGGGTCAGGGGCAGGCCGATCCGGTTGTTCCAGTTGCCCGGGCTCGTGAGCACCCGGCGGCCCAGGTCCCGCAGGAGGGCCGCGGCGAGCTCCCGGGTCGTGGTTTTCCCGGCGCTTCCGGTGACCCCGATCACCGGAATCCCGAGCCGGCGGCGGGCCTCGGCCCCGAGCCGGCCCAGGGCCCGGAGCGTATCGTCCACCACGACGGCCGGGAGGGCCGGGAGGCGCTCGGTGCGGTGGACCACCACGGCCACCGCACCCCGCCGGGCGGCCTCGGCCAGGTGGTCGTGGCCGTCGTGGCGGGGGCCCACCAGGGCCACGAAGACCTCCCCCGGCCGTAGCGTCCGTGTGTCGGTGTGGACCCGCTCGACCCGGGCGTCCGGGTCGCCGCCCCGGAGCTCCCCGCCGGCGGCCGCGGCGAGCTCCCCGAGCCGCCACCTCATGCCGCCGCCTCCCGCTCCGCGAGGGCCCTTCGGGCCTCCACGCGGTCGTCGAAGGGCAGCACCCGGTCCCCCAGGGTCTGGGTGGTCTCGTGCCCCTTGCCGGCGATCACCACGGCGTCGCCCGGGCGGGCCGCGGCCACGGCCCACCGGATCGCCTCGGCCCGGTCGGCCACCCGGGCGTAGGCCCGATCGGCCCCGAGGCCCGAGGGGGCTTGGACCCTCTGCCATCCCTCGGGCATCCCGGCCTCGATCTCGTCGAGGATCCTCTCCGTGGGCTCGGAGCGGGAGTTGTCGGCCGTGAGCACGACCGCCCGGGCCCAACGGGCCGCGGCCCGGGCCATGGGCGCCCGCTTCGTGCGGTCGCGGTCGCCCCCGCACCCGAACACCGCGATCACCCGGCCCGGGGTCACGGCGGCCACGGTTTCGAGGACCCGGTCGAGGGCGTCGGGGGTGTGGGCGTAGTCCACGTACACCCCGATCCCGAGCCGGTTGGGAACGGCCTCGATCCGGCCCGGCACGGCCGGGGCCGAGGCCAGGTGCTCGGCGGCCCGGGCGAGATCCACCCCCAGGGCTAGGGCGCAGGCCAGGGCGCAGGCCGCGTTGGCCGCGTTGAACCGGCCGGCCAGGGGAAGTGCAAGCGGCACCTCGCGCCCCTGGAACCGCACCCTGCCCCGGAACCCCCACGGCCCCTCCTCCTCCACTAGCACCCGCAGCCCCTCCCCTTCGCCGACGCCGAAGGGCACGGCCCGGCCGCCGAGCTCGCCGAGAAGCCGCCGGCCGAAGGGGTCGTCCGCGTTCACGGCGGCGGGCGCCTCGGGGCCGTGGCGGGTGAACAGGCTCCGTTTGGCCTCGAAGTAGGCCTCCAGGGTGCCGTGGTAGTCCAGGTGGTCCTGGGTCAGGTTCGTGAACGCCACGGTCGCGAACCGGGTCGCCCCGACCCGCTGGCGGGACAGGGCGTGGGAGCTCACCTCCATGACCACGTCCTGGGCGCCCTCGGCCCGGGCCCGGGCGAGGGCGGCCTGGAGCGTCTCGGCGTCGGGGGTGGTCAGCGGGGCCGGCTCCTCCCCGGACGGGAAGGCATAGCCCACGGTGCCCAACCGGGCCGTGATCCGGCCCTCCGAGGCCAGGATGTGCTGGACCAGGAACGCCGTGGTGGTCTTCCCGTTGGTGCCCGTGATCCCCACGACCCGAAGCGCCCGGGAGGGGTTGCCGTGAAACGCCGCGGCCGCCCTTGCGAGGGCCTCCTCGGGGTCGGCCACGAGGACGCGCACGGCCCCCGGCGCGGCCACGTCCCGGGCCACCAAACACGCCGAAGCCCCTGCCGCGGCCGCGGCAGGGGCGAAGGCGTGGCCGTCCACCCGGGTGCCGGGCACGGCGGCGAAGAGGTAGCCCGGGCGCACCTTCCGGGAGTCGCAGGTGATCCCTCGGATCTCGGGGTCGCCCGGATCCAGGGGCCTTGCTCCCGGCAGATGGACCAGCAGTTCACCGAGGCGCATCGGTCACGTCTTTGTTCCTTTGCGGGTTCGGCCAGCGGTCGTCGGCCCGCTGGTTCATGCCGCGGCGGGGACACCCGGGGGCGCCGTTCGTCACCCGTCGAAGGCGGGGCGGAACACCACCGTGCAGCTCGTCCCGGGCTCCACCCGAGTGCCCGGGGCCGGGTCCTGGTGGGCGGCCCACCCGGTGCCGAGGAGCCGGGCCCCCTCCAGCAGGCCGGCCCGGCCCAGCACCCGCACCGCGTCCCGGAGCGTGAGCCCCCGGCAGTCCGGCATCTCGCCGGGCCGGATCTCGGCCGGCCCGTCCGCCGGTGCCGGCTCCCCCCGTGGCGGCGGGGGCGCCTGGGAAACGGCCTGTTCGGGCGCCACCCCCAGATACGCCAGGCTTCGCCGGGCGATCTCCCGGAACGCCGGGCCGGCCACCACGCCGCCGTACCGAGGCCCCTTCGTGGGCTCGTCCACCGCCACGAGGATCACCAGCCTCGGGGCCCGGCTCGGCACGTACCCCACGAAGCTCGCCCAGACCTTCCTGGGGTTGTAGCGGCCCCCCTCCACCTTCCACGCCGTGCCGGTTTTCCCCGCCACCCGAAACCCGGGCACGGCCGCCTGGGGCGCGGTTCCCTCGGGCCCCGCCACTCCCTCCAGAATCTCGGTGAGCCGGGCGGCCGTTGCGGTGGAGAAGGCCCGGGCCCGGGGTTCGGGCTCGGTGCGCTCCAGCGTCTCGCCCCCCGGGCCCCGGACCTCCCGCACCAGCCGGAGCCGCATCCCCACGCCGCCGTTGGCCAGTGCGGCGAAGGCCCCGGCCACCTGGAGGGCCGTGGCCCCGATGCCCTGGCCGTAGGCCAGGGTTTTGGGGGTCATGAGCGACCAGTCCCCCGGCTCCGGCAGGATCCCCCGGGACTCGCCGGGCAACTCGACTCCCGTGGGCCTGCCGAATCCGAGCCTGCGGTATCCGGCGTAGAGGTCCTCGGGGGCGATCCGCTCCGAGAGCTTCGCGACCCCGATGTTGCTCGAGACCCGAAGGATCTCCTCGACCGTGAGCCAGCCGTGGGGCTTGTGGTCGTGGATGACCCGGCCGTGGACCGGCCACTCCCCGTTTTCGCAGAAGATGCGCTCCCCGGGCCGGGCCGCCCCACGGTCGAACAGAAGGCCCACGAAGAGCGGCTTCATGGTGCTCCCGGGCTCGAACACGTCCACCGCGGCCCGAACCTTCCGGTCCTCGGCTTGGCTTCCGGCAAGATCGTTCGGGTTGAACGGCGGCACCTGGGCCAGCGCCAGGATCTCCCCCGAACCCGGATCCACCACCACCGCCACCCCGCCCCGGGCCCGGCTCGCCTCCACCGCCCGGGCGAGCTCCTCCTCGGCGATGTGCTGGAGGGTCTCGTCGATCGTGAGCACCAGGCTTCCCCCGCTCGCCTCCAGGGGATCGGGGGCGTTGCGCAACAGGAGCCGACCCCGGGCGTCACGGGTCGCCACCACCCGTTTCTCCCGGCCCCTGAGGAGCCCGTCGAACGCGAACTCGAGGCCCCCGAGCCCCTTCCCGTCGGCCCCCACGAACCCCAGCACCTGTCCGGCCAGGGAACGCTTCGGGTAGAACCGCAGGGGTTCCTGGGCCAGGCCCGTGCCGGGGATGTCGGCCTTTCGCACCCGGGCGAGCTCCCCGGGGGACAGGGCCCGCTTGAGCCACGCGAACCGCCTTCCCCCCGCCTCCAGGCGCCTTCGCACCTCGGGTTGGGGCTGCCCCAGGATTTCGGCGAGCCGGGCGAGATCGTCCTCCCGTTCCAGTAATACCGAGGGGTCCGCGAACAGGCTCCAGCCGGGCACGCTCAAGGCCAACTCCCGGCCGTTTCGGTCGAAAATCGCTCCCCGGGTGGGAAGGATCTCGATCTGGCCCTGGTGCTGGCGGGCCGCCCGGGCCCGGAGCTCGGGGGCCAGCCGGATCTGGAGGTGGGCCGCCCGCAGACCGGCGACGGCCAGGAGTCCCAGGAGGGCCGCCCCCACGAGCCGCAGCCGGACCCGCTCGCCCCGGAGCGGTCCGGCCGCCTTCTTCCTACTCTGGGAGGACGACGACCGCATCCCGGCCCGGCACCACGAACCCGAGGCGGCGGGCTTCCCGCTCGATGCGCGGCGTCGCGGCCAGGGCCGACCGCTCCACCTCCAAATTGGAGAGCCGTTCGGAAAGCCCCTGCTTCTGGCGCACGAGCTCGTCCATCTCGTACTGGAGCCGGGTGGCCTGGATCCGGAGCGTCACCAAGAGAAGGGCCGCGAGGAGGCACAGACCGAAGGCGCCGGCCTTCCAGAGCCAGGGGACGAACCCCGAGAGGGACGCGGTCCAGGCCTCGGCTCGCAGGGCACGGGTGAGCGCAGTGGTGGTCATCATTGTCCTCCCTGACCTCGGTCGGGTACAAGCCGCTCGGCAGCCCGGAGGCGCGCGCTTCGGGCCCGCGGGTTCCGGGCCACCTCCTCGGCGGAGGGCCGCACCACCTTCCGGGTGAGGACCCGGAGCCAGCCGGGCCGGCCGCAGGTACACCGAAGGGCCTCGGGGGGGCAGCGGCACTGGGGCTCCCCCGCCCGGAGCGCCCGCTTCACCCGGCGGTCCTCCAGCGAGTGGTACGAGATCACGACCACCCGGCCTCCGGGGGCGAGCACCCCGGGCAGGGCCTCGAGAAACCGATCCAGTGCCTCCAGCTCCCGGTTCACGGCGATCCGGAGCGCCTGGAAAATCCGGGTGGCCGGGTGCTTCGGCCCGCGCCGCCCCAGGGCCTCCTCGATCGTCCGGGCCAGGTCGGCGGTGGTCCGAAGCGGGGCCTTCCGCCGAGCGGTCACCACGGCTCGGGCCGCCCGCGAGGCCCGGGGTTCCTCCCCGTACTCCCGGAAGATCCGGGCGAGCTCGGCCTCGTCCAGGGTGTTGACGAGGTCGGCGGCCGTCACCGGCCCCTCCGGGTCCATCCGCATGTCCAGGGGGCCGTCGCGAAGGAAACTGAATCCCCGCTCCCCCTCGTCCACCTGGTGGGAGCTCACCCCCAGATCCAGGAGCACCCCCGTGACCGGCCCCAGCCCCTCGGCCTCCAGGACCTCGGACAATTCCGCGAAGTTGGCCCGCCGGAGAAGGACCCTGGGGTCCCCGGCCCAGGCGGCCGCGTGGGCCAGGGCGTCGGGGTCCCGGTCGAGGCCGAGAAGCCGCCCCCCGGGGCCCAACCTCGCCAGGATCTCCCGGGCGTGCCCGCCCCCCCCGAGGGTGCCGTCCACATAGAGACCGTCCGGGTCGGTCACCAGGAGGTCCGCCGCCTCCCGGGCCAACACCGGGACGTGGTAGCCCCCGTCAGGCCGCGTCATGGGCCTCCAGGGCTTCCCGCAGCGTCCGGAACTCCGGCAGCACCCCGTCGGCCCCGCCCACGAACCGCAGGATCTCCCGCAGATAGGGGCTCGGCCCCACGAGTTCCACGCGGCGGCGGCGGGCGAGCTCCAGGAGTTCGGTGGCCATCCGGTAGTGGAGGTGGCTCGCTTTTCGTAGATCCACGACGATCCGGTCCCCCCGGGCCTCCCGGAGAACCCGGCGGAAGTCCTGGGCCCGCTCGAGCCCGAGCTCCCCCTCGATCCGCACCACCGGCACCCCCCGGTGGGTTCGGCGCACGATGCGGTTCACAGCCCCAACCCTCCCACGGCCCCCGCGATCTCGTCGAACTGGGCGGCCACGGCGTCCATGGCCGCGTCGTAGCGCTCCTTGGCCCAGATCTCGAAGTTCTTTCCCATGCCGGCCAGGACCACCTGGCGGTCGAGGCCCGCGTAGGAGCGCAGCGTCGGGGGCACGAGGATCCGGCCCGCCTTGTCCACGGGACACTCCTGGGCCGGGGCGTAGAAGAACCTGCGGAAGGCCTGGATCTTGGGATCGAAGGCGGGCAGCTCGTTGATCCGGGCCTCGAGGGCGCGCCACTCGTCGGCCGGGTACGCGACGAGGCAGTCTTTGTGGCGGGTCAGGTACAGGGGGGCGCTGAACGTGGTCTCCAGGGCCTCCCGGAACCGCGCGGGGATGCTGAGCCGACCCTTGTCGTCGATGGTGTGCTCGAAGCATCCCCGGAACATGCGGCCTCCATGGCCTGGTGCCCCACTCTATCCCACCTCATCCCACAACATGGCCGGACTATACAAACCGGTCCCGCCCCTGTCAAGGACCTTTCCCGAAAAGATCTTGCCGGGGTGGGAGAAACGTGTCCCGTCCCGGAAAGGGGGCTGGGACGGGGGAACAAGAAACAAGTTGCAACACATGGCCCAAAAACTGCAAAAGAGAAATAACTCTAAACTCTTTTCCATACGATTTTCTCCAAAATATTCCCAATTCCCCTCAAGCCGTTCCTCGTCCCCGCCGATGGAACAACGTGTCCACCGGGACAATCCATAGCCGGGATCCAAGGCCGTCATCCGGGAAACATCTAGGGAGGAGGCATCCCATGGCCACACTCGTGCTCGATCCCGTGACCCGCATCGAGGGCCACCTGCGGGTCGAAACCCGCTGGGACGGCGACCGACTCGCCGAGGCCCGGATGGCCGGGGAGATGTTCCGGGGGTTCGAATCGATCCTGAAGGGCCGCGACGCCCTCGATGCGCCGGTGATCACCCAGCGCATCTGCGGGGTCTGCCCCGTGAGCCACGCCGTGGCCTCGTGCCGGGCCCTCGAGGAGGCGTTGGGGCTCGCGGTCCCCCCCAACGGGAGGTTGCTTCGCAGCCTCGTGTTGGGCGCGAACTTCCTCCAGAGCCACCTCCTCCACTTCTATCACCTGAGCGCGCTCGATTTCGTGGACGTGGCCGGGATCCTGGCCTACGAGGGGGACGACCCGCGGTTGGCCGCCCTGCGGGCCTGGGCCGAGGGGGAGGTGCGGTCGAACCGGGTCCTGCCGGCCGCCCCGTTCCTCCCCCAGTGGGAGGGAGGACTCCCGGCCGACGGGCCGTGGACGGCCGCAGCGCTCGCCCACTACCTCGAGGCCCTCGAGGTCCGGCAGGCCTGCCACCGCATGGCCGCCCGGTTCGGGGGGAAGATGCCCCACACCGCCTCCCTGGTGCCCGGGGGCGTCACGACCCCGGTCAACCCCTTGGAACTGGAGGCGTTCCGCAGCGATCTCGGCCGGGTGCTCACGTTCGTCGAAACCGCCTACCTGCCGGACCTCCTGGAACTCGGCAGGAGGCTTCCACACCTCGCCCAGGAGGGGCGGGGACCCGGGGCGTTTCTGGCCTTCGGGGCCTTCGAGGAGGCCGACGGCAGCCCCTGGCTTCCCTCGGGGATCTTGGCCGACGGCCGCCTCGAGCCCCTGCGGCCGGAGGCCATCGCCGAAGAGGTGGGCCACAGTTGGTACCGCACGGCCGGGCCGTCGCGCCCCGCCGAGGGCGCGACCCGGCCCGATCCGGGGAAACCCGGGGCTTACTCCTGGCTCAAGGCCCCCCGGTACGCCGGCCGCCCCCTGGAGGTGGGCCCCCTCGCCCGGGTCCGGATCGCCGCGGCCCGGGGCCACCCGGACATCCGCGAGGCCGAGGGTCGTTGGCTCGCGCCCGCGGGGCTCCAGGCCGGGGCCCTCTCGGGCGTGCTGGGGCGGCACCTGGCCCGGGGGCTCGAGGCCTGGGCCCTGGCCCGCAAGATGAACGAATGGCTCGAACGCCTCGAACCCGGCGGCCCGACCGCCGGCGAGTACAGCCCCCGGCCGTCGGGAACCGGGGCCGGGCTCGTGGAGGCGCCCCGGGGGGCCCTGGGCCACTGGGCCCGGATCGAGGGGTTTCGGATCGACCGGTACCAGTGCGTGGTGCCTTCCACCTGGAACTTCTCGCCCCGGGACGACGCCGGCATCCCCGGGCCGGTGGAGGCGGCGCTCGAGGGCCTCAGGGCTCGGAAGGGGGAGCCCCCGGGGCTCGCCGTGGCCCGGGTCGTGCGGTCGTTCGATCCGTGCATCGCCTGCGCGGTCCACTGACCTCAAGGGGAGGAGACCCACCATGGCCATCACCCGACGCGAGTTTCTCCGGGACGCCGCCGTCCTCGCCTCCGCCCTCGGCCTCGGCGGCCCGGCCGTCCCCGGCGTGGCCCGGGCCCTGGAGGGCCTCGCCGCCGACCGGCCGGGGCTCCTGTGGCTCCAGGGCCAGTCGTGCTCCGGCTGCTCCGTGAGCCTCCTGAACGCCGAACGACCGGGACCGGCGGAACTCATCACCCGCTACTTCGCCCTGCGGTTCCATCCGACGCTCTCGGCCGCCACCGGGCCGGCCGCCCTCCAGGCCGTGGAAAAGGCCATCGAGGCCGGAGGCTATCTGCTGGCGGTGGAGGGGGCGGTGCCGGCCGGCATGCCCGACGCGTGCACGGTGGGGGAGGAACCCCTGGCCGAGGTGGTGGCACGGGCGGCCCCCAGGGCCACGGCGGTCGTGGCCGTGGGCACCTGCGCGAGCTTCGGCGGCATCCCGGCGGCGCCCCCGAACCCCACGGGCGCCGTGCCCGTGGGAGCGTTTCTCAAGGACCGCGGTGTTTCCTCACCCGTCATCAACGTTCCCGGGTGTCCGGCCCACCCCCATTGGATCGTGGGGACCGCGGTGCTCGCCCTGCGGCCGGCGGGACTCCGCCTGGACGACGAGGGCCGGCCGCTCCCGTTCTTCGCCCGGCCCGTCCATGACCAATGCCCCCACTTCGCCCAGTACGAACGCCAGGAGTTCGCCCGGGCGCCCGGGGAGGACGGGTGCCTGTTCCAACTGGGCTGCCAGGGGGTGCTGACCCCCTCCGACTGCCCGTGGCGGGGCTGGAACGCAGGCGTGAACTGGTGCGTGCGGGGCCGGGCTCCCTGCACGGGCTGCGCCCGGCCCGGGTTCGCCCGGAACCCAGGGTATCCGTTCTACCGCCTCCACGAGGGGCGCACGGCGTGACCGGGAGGAGCCTCATGCGAATCGGGATCCAGCTCAAGGTGGGCGGCTTTCTTCTCGGCGTGCTGGCGCTCGCGTTCGGGGTGAGCACCTGGGTCGCCACGACCCGCGCCACCCGCGCCATGGAGGAACTGGGCCGCGCCAGCGCCCTGGAGCTCGCCGACGCGGCCGCGGCCCAGGCCCGAAACGTGTTCACAAGCCTCGAAACCGGCACCAAGGGGTCCCTGGAGCGGGGCGAGATGGACCAGTTCCAGCACCTCCTGGGCGACCTGGGGACGATCGAGGGGGTGATCGAGATTGGCCTCCTCGACGCCCAGGGCGTCGTGGACTACGCGAGCCGCCCCGAATCGGTGAAGCAGCGGTTCCCGCGCCAGGAGTTCGAGCGCGCGGCGGCCCGCAAGGGCCTTACCGAGATGCAACGGGAGGGAGAGGTCGTCCTTTTGCGCTCCCACACGATGACCGCGGACTGCCTGCGCTGCCACGAGGAGGCCAAGGAGGGGGATCTGGCCGGGGTCCTCTACGTCCGGTACAGCCTCGCCCACCTCGCCCGGGCCGAGGAGAAGACCCGGCACCTCGTGGCCGCGTCGCGCCGGGGCATCGTGGCGACCGGAATCGTCACCGGCCTCTCGGGGCTCGCGGTGGCCTCCCTGGGCACCTGGTTCCTCCTGGGGCTCCGGGTCAGCCGGCCGATCCGGGCGCTTGCGGCCCGGGTGGACGAGATGGCCACGGGCGAGGCCGACCTCACCCGCCGCCTCCCCGTGAAAGGGCGGGACGAGATGGCCGAACTGGCCGGGGCGTTCAACCGGTTCCTCGCCAACCTCCAAACCCTGGTGCGCGAGGTCCTGGCCACCGCCGAGGCGGTGGCCGCCGGGGCCGAAGAGATCCTGGGGGCCAGCCGCGCCGCCCTCGAACAGGCCGAGGCCCAAAAGGACCGTACCCACGCGGCGGCCAGTTCGGCCGAAGAGATGAGCGCCACCGTGCTCCAGGTGGCGCGAGACACCCAGGAGGCGGCGGCCACGGCCCAGACCGCGTCGCAAACGGCGGAACAGGGCGGGACCACCGTGGCCCGGGGGGTGGAGGGCATGGCCCGCGTGGAGGATCGGGTTCGGGCCATCGCCGGCCAAGTCCGGGACCTGGGCGCGCGCGCCGAGGAGATCGGCACCGTGATGCAGGTCATCGAGGACATCGCCGACCAGACGAACCTGCTCGCCCTGAACGCGGCCATCGAGGCGGCCCGGGCCGGCGAGCACGGCCGGGGGTTCGCGGTGGTGGCCGACGAGGTCCGGAAGCTCGCGGAAAAGACCGGCCAGGCCACCCGCCGGGTCCGGGACACGATCGCCGGCATCCAAACCGAGACCGGCCGCGCCGTGGCATCTGTGGAGGAGGGGCTGGGGGAGGTCGAGGCTTCGAGCGCCCTGGTGCGGCAAGGGGGGGAGGCGCTCCGGGAGATCGTGGCCCAGATCGAGCAGACCGCCGACCGGGTGTCCCAGATCGCCACCGCCACCCAGCAGCAAAGCGCGGCGGTGGAGGAGATCAGCCGGAACCTCGACGCCGTGGCCGAGCTCGCCACCCGGCTCGCCGCCGCCGTGGAACAGACGCGGGGCACCGCCGAGCGGCTGGGCTCCCAGACCCTGAGCCTCAAGGGGCTCATGGCCCGGTTCACGGTGTAAGGCTCGCCGGTTCGGGGCGCGTAGGAGGGAAGGCCGGCCCCCGGGGGCCGTCAGCGCGACTGCGCCGACGGCTCCGCGCCGGGCTCCGACAGCGGGGTGACCCGCACGAGCAGCACCCGGTGGCCGGCCGTGCGCTCCACCGTGTACCGGTGCCCCCGGTATTCCACGGTCTCTCCGGCCTGGGGGATGTGCCCGAGCCGGGTCATCAGGAACCCGGCCAGCGTCACGTCGGGCTCGGTGGGGAGCCGAAGGCCCAGTTTCTGGTTCAGATCCCGGATCGGGGTGCCCCCGTGGACCAGAGCCTCGCCTCCGGGCAGGAACCGGATCGCGTCGGCCTCCACGTCGTGTTCGTCGCGGATCTCCCCCACGATCTCCTCGATCACGTCCTCGAGGGTCACGATCCCTTCCACCCCCCCGTATTCGTCCACCACCACGGCCATGTGGGTCCGGCGGGTCCGAAACTCGTAGAGCAGGCTCTCCAGGTCCTTGGTTTCGGGCACGAAAAACGGCTCCCGGGCCACCTGGGCGATGCCCGCTGCGGGGTCCCGGATCAGGAGGGCCACGGCGTCTCGGACGTGGGCGATGCCCACGAGATCGTCGAGGTTTTCCCGGTACACGGGGAGCCGGGTGTACCCCGTGCGGACGAAGGTTTCCACCGCCTCCTTGAGCGGGGTGGCCACGTCGATGGCCTGGACCCGCGTTCGCGGCACCATGATCTCCCGCACCTGTTGCCGGCCGATCCGGAAGATCCCGTGGAGCATCCGGCGCCGGGCCTCCTCCACCGAAGCTCCGGTGCCGTCCTCCAGGAGAACCCGGATCTCGTCCTCCGACAGGCTTTGGCGGGCCGCGGCCTCGGGCCTCGCCCCCATGAGGCGCAGCAGGCCGTTCGACACCAGGGTCACCGCGGCCACGAACGGGTAGAACAGCCGGCACAGCACCGCAAACACCGGGGCCACGGCCAGGGCCACCGCCTCGGGCCGCTGTGATGCGAAGGTCTTGGGGGCGATCTCGCTGAACACGAGGAGAAGGCAGGTCATCACCCCGGTGGCCACGGCGATCCCCTCCTCGCCGAACCACTGGATGGCCACGGCCGTGGCAAGGGCGGAGGCCGCGATGTTCACCAGGTTGTTCCCCACCAGAATCGTGCCGATCAGGTGATCTCGGCGGGCCAGGAGGGCCTCGTAGATCCGGGCCCGCATATCGCCGGCCCGGGCCCGGTAGCGCATCCGCCACCAGTCGGCGCCCAGTAGCGCGGTCTCCGACCCCGAGAAAAACGCCGACAGGACGAGGAGCACGACCAGCGCCCCCACGTGTTTCGGAACGTCGAACTCGCTCACGATGGGACTCCCGGGAAAAGCGGTCTACGGTCTCGTGGTCTTCGGCCGAGGGGCTCCCGCCCCCCGCCGGCGCGGGGTCCGAGGACGGGCTCGCCGAGGGCGGAAGGCCGGGCCAGGCGGGGCACCGGGGCCGGTCACGCCCGCAGGAGGTTGAGTTCGTAAAGGCTGCGGTACCATCCGCCCCGGCCCAAGAGTGCGTCGTGGCCTCCCTGCTCGACAACCCGGCCCCGGCGAAGAACCGCGATCCGATCCACCCGGCGCACGGTGCTCAGGCGATGGGCCACCACAAGCGAGGTCCGGCCTTGGAGCAGCGCGGCCAGGGCCTGCTCGATCTGGGCCTCGGTGGCCTGGTCCACCTCCGAGGTGGCCTCGTCGAGGATCAGGATCCGGGGGTCACCGGCCAGGGCCCGGGCGAACGCCACGAGCTGGCGTTGCCCGGAACTGAGCCCCGCCCCCTCCTCGCCGAGGAGAGTGTCGTAGCCGGCGGGCAGCCCCTCGATCATCTCGTGAAGCCCCACGGCCCGGGCCGCGGCCTCGACCTGGGCCGGCCCCACCCATTCCCGGCCCAGCCGGATGTTCTCGAACACCGTATCCCGGAGGAGGACCGGATCCTGGGGCACGAGCGCCACGTGGCGGGCAAACCACTCGGGGTCGAGCCGGGACCGGGGCACGCCGTCGATCCGGATCTCGCCCGCCCGGGGCGGGTAGAACCCGAGGAGCAGGTGGACGGCGGTCGTCTTGCCGGACCCGGTGGGCCCCACCAGGGCCACGGACTCCCCCGGCCGCACCACCAGGTCGAAGCCCCGGAGCACCTCGTCGTCGTCGCCGTACCCGAAGGTCACGTCATCGAACACGATCTCCCCCCGGATCGGGGGCCTGGCGCGGCCCCCCGGGGCCTCCGAGGGCTCGTCGAGGAACCCGGTGATCCGCTCCGCCGCGGCGAGGGACGCCTGGAGCACGTTCACCCGCTCGCCCACGTCCCGGAGCGGCCGGAAGAGCCGTTGCACGTACTCGAAGAACGCCACCAGGGCCCCGAAGGTCAGGGTCCCCCCGGCGGCGAACCCTGCGCCCCTCCAGAGGACCAAGGCCAGGGTCAGGGCGGAAAACAGCTCCACCAAGGGGAAGAAGAGGGCCTGCAGGGTCACCGAACGCACCTGGGCCCGCAGGTTCTCCTCCCCGCGCTCCTCGACCTGGCCGAGGCTCCAGGCCCTCGCCCCGAACAGCCGGACCACCTCGGCCCCCCGCAGGTGCTCGTGGATCGCCGCGGTGAGCCGGGCCGTGGCCTCCCGGGCGTTGCGGTAGGCCTCGCGCATGCCCCGCCGGATCCACTCGGAGGCGCCGAGGAGCACCGGGAACACCGCGAGCACCGTGAGGGCCAGCCCGGCATGGAGCCGGAACAAAACGGCCAGGATCCCCAGGACCAGGACGATGTCCCCCAAAACCCCCACGAGCCCGGCGCTAAAGAGGTCCGCCAGCACGGCCACGTCGGAGGATACCCGCGACACCACCGTGCCCGCCGGGGTCCGGTCGAGCCGGTCCATCGGAAGCCGCAGGGCCTTGGCGAAGAGCCGCTCCCGCAGGTCCCGCAGGATCCGCTCTCCCCGGGTGCGAAGGAGCACCGTCTGCCCGGCCTCCACGGCCCCGACCCCGGCCTGCACGAGGAGGTACAGGGCCGCAAGCCCGGCGAGCCCCCCCGCGTCGGCCCGGGCCACCGGGCCGTCGATGGCGAGCTTTACGAGATAGGGGCCGGCCATGCGGCCCAAGGCGCCGAGGGCCATCAGCCCCACGCCGGCCGCGAGCGCCCGGCGGTACGGCCGGGTCAGAGGCCAGAGTTCGGCCAGGAGCCGCCAGTCCCCCGGCCTCACCGGCCGCGCCGCCGGTGCGTGGGGTCTCACGGCGCCTCCTCGAGCTCGCGCCGGAGCTCCTCCTCCCGGTAGAGCCGGCGGTAGGCCGGGAGTTGGCGCCACAGTTCCCCGTGGGTGCCCCGAGCCACGATCCGGCCCCGCTCCAGGAACCACACCCCGTCGGCCTCCTCCACCTCGAAGGCCCGGTGGCTCACCACCACCAGGGTGCGGCCCCGGAAGCGCCGCCGGACGCGGCCGAGGACCTCCCGGGCCGTTCGCGCGTCGAGGTTCGAGAGGCTCCCGTCCAGCACGAGGACGTCCGGGTCGCCGTAGAGGGCCCGGGCGATCCCAAGGCGCTGGCGCTGCCCCCCGGAGAGGGTGATCCCGCCCTCCCCCACCCGGGCGTCGAGCCCGCCCGGAAGCGAGCGCACGTCGGCGTCGAGCCCGGCCAGCGCCAGGACCTCCCAGATCCGGTCGTCGTCCCGGGGCCGGCCCAGGAGCACATTGGCGGCCACCGAGTCGGAAAAGAAAAAATCCTCCTGGGGAACCACCGCCAGGTGGCGGCGCAGGGCGGGGTCGGCCACCCGGTCGAGGGCCGCGCCGTGGATCTCGATCGTGCCCCGCTGGGGCCGGCGCAACCGGGCCACGAGGGACACCAGGGTGCTCTTGCCCGACGCCGTGGGCCCCACCAGGGCCCACATGCCCCCCTCGGGAAGCGCCCAATCGACCCCGGCCACGGCCGGGGCGGCCGCCTCCGGATAGGTGTAGGTCACCCCCTCGGCCCGCACGCACACCCCCGCCGGGGGCGGCAGGGGTGCCCCCGGTTCGGGCTCCGCCGGCCAGCGCCGGACCTCCTCCAACCGGCCCAGGGCGGCCGCCCCCCGCTGCACCAGGCTCAGGGTCCAGCCGAGGGCCACCATGGGCCAGATCAGCATGGCAAGGTAGGCGCTGAAGGCCACGAACCCGCCCAGGGACAGGGCCCCCGTGGCGACCCAGTATCCTCCGAGGCCCAGCACGGCCACGTGGCCCAGGCCGGCGAGCACGCCCACCGCCGGGAACACGGCCGCCCAGGCCCAGACCACCCGTTCCCGGGCCCGGCACAGGGCCTCGTTCTCGCCCCGGAACCGTTCCTCCTGCCACCGCTCCCGGCGCATGGCCCGCAGCAGCCGGACCGCGGTGAGGGTCTCGTGGACCCGGTCGGCCACCGCCCCGGCGGCCCGGTCGGCCGCCAGGAACCTCCGGTGGAGCCGGGGGCTCATCCGCCGGACGACCCAGGCGATGGCCGGAAACGGCGCCAGGGCCACGGCGGTGAGCCCCGGGTGGATCCGCCACAGGAGCACCGCCGTGCCGGAGCCCACCAGGAGGGTCTGGCACAGATTGAGCCATCCCGCCCCCAGGAAAAGCCTTAGATCCTGGAGGTCGTGGAGGGCCCGGCTCACGAGATCACCCCTGCGGGCCCGGTCCAGGGTCTCGAGGGGCAACCGCAGCACGTGGCCCACGTACGCCATGCGCAGGTCGTGCTCCACGGCCCGGGCCGCCCCCAGGGTGAGCCGACGGGACGCAAACCGAAACAGGGCCTGTCCGGCGGCGAGTCCGCCCAGCAGGAGGGCGAGGCCCAGAACGTCTCCCTCCCCCCCGGCCAGGGCGTCCACCCCCCGGCGCAGCACCTGGGGGCCCGCCAACTGCAGGGCCACGGAGAACACCAACGCGACAAAACCCCATGCGAACGACTTCGCATGGGGTCGCAGGTGGGGAACGAGGGGTCGGAACGTCTGGATCACACCGGCGAACTCACCTGCCCGAGGCCCCCTCCCGGGCCTCCACGACCTCGGCGTTGAACTTCACAGCCCCCTCGGGCGCCGGCAGGAACACCACCATGAACGGCACCCGCCCCCCGGGCCGGATGTCCATGTTGCTCAGGCCCTCCCCCACCTCGTTCTGGAGCCGGGCCTCGAGGTCGGCCGGCGAAAGGGTGGCGAGATCCTTCTCCGTGAGCACATTCCCGCAGTACACCTCCCGGGAGGCCAGCGTGCGGCCGCGGTCGTCGAACAGGTTTCCCCGCACCCGCACCAGGCTCTGGGGCGCCTGGGACCGGTTCCACACCTCCCCGCGGATCACGAACACCCGCCGCCCCCCCGCGAGATCCCGGTAGTACCCCTCGACGTTCTGCACGGCCAGCCGGGCCCCCACGGCCCGGCGGTGCCACAGGGCCCGGATCTTCGAGGGGCTCAGGAACGTAAAGGCCTCGGGGTGCCGGTACACGTTGTACCCGGTGAACCCGAGGGCTCCCGCAATGGCCAGAACCACCACCCAGAAGAGCGGCGACCGGCGCCGGTCCCGGGCCACGAGGGGCGACCGGCCCGCCCCCTCGGGCCGGCTCCGGGGGCCCCGCTGGAGATCCAGGCGGGGCATGTCGTCGGCCAGCCCCTGCACCTGTACGCCCGCCTGCCGATGGGGGGGTACGAGGTCGTCCTCCCTCACCCGTTCCAGTTCCGGCTCGGGCTCGGCGGCGCCCGGCTCGGGCCCGCCGGCGTCGGCCTCGAAATCCGCGAGATCGAGCTCCCCCAACGAGGGCAGGTCGTCCACCGCCGGGATCTCGGCCTCCGGCCGGGCGGCCTCCCCGGCCTTTTCGCCGGCCGGCTCCGCAGCAAAGTCCCCCAGATCCAGGTCTTCGAGGGAGGGCAGGTCGTCGAGGGGCGGGACCTCGGGCTCGGTCTGCGGCGCCGAAGGGGCGGCGGGTTCCCCGGAGCCTTCCGCGAGGTCCAGCTCCCCCACGGGCGGCAGGTCTTCGAAATCCGGGATCTGCGGCCCTCCCTCCGGTCCCTTCCCCCCCGCCGCCTCGTCCCCGCCTGGCGCGGCCGCCGCTCCCCCCGAAGCGAAGTCCTCGAACCTCGCCTCCGGAGGCTCGGGGGGGGCCTCCGGCCTCCGGCGCACCGCGAACAGGTGGGCGCACCGGGAACACCGGATCTTCACGGCCCCCCGGGAGAGCTTCTCGTCCGGCACCTCGTAGCGGGCCCGGCACTTGGGGCAGGATACCTGCATGGCGCCTCGGATCCGTGGGAAGGGGAACGCCACCCTCTCGGGCTAAAACCTCGGGGCATACTAGCCGAAGAGGTAGGGGAGCGCAATAACGCCGCCGGAGCGTCCCGGCGGCCGCCGACCGCAACGGGAGACGAGATGGCCGAACCCAACGACGCCTGTCCGCCCGAACTCCGGGGACTCCTGGAGCGCAGAACGCGCGAACTGGAGACCCTGGTCGAGATCGGGAAGGCCCTGACCTCGACCCTGGACCTCAAGGAGGTCCTGAGCATCATCATGGACAAGGTGGGCCAGCTTCTTCGGCCCAAAACCTGGTCGCTCCTCCTCGTGGACGAGCGCACCGGCGAGCTCACCTTCGAGATCGCGGTGTCCCCGGCGGCCGACCGCCTGAAGGACATCCGCCTCCAGAAGGGGGAGGGCATCGCCGGGTGGGTCGCCCTCCACGGGAACCCCCTGCTCATCTCCGACGTCCGCCAGGACCCGCGGTTTGCGCCCAAGGTGGACGAGGCGGTGCAGTTCAACACCCGGTCCATCGTGTGCGTGCCGCTGAAAAGCAAAAACCGGGTTCTGGGGGTGATCGAACTCGTGAACCCCCTGGACGAGCGCACATTCACCGAGGCCGACCTGCAGATCCTTTCGACCATCGCCGACTACGCGGCCATCGCCATCGAGAACGCCCGGTACGTGGAGAAGGTGCGGGATCTGGTGGTCACCGACGACCTCACCGGGCTCTACAACGCCCGCTACCTCCTGGACGTGCTCGACTACGAACTCGACCGGGCCCGACGGTACGGGTACCCGGTGTCGCTCGTGTTCCTGGACCTCGATTATTTCAAGGATGTGAACGACACCTACGGACACCTGGTGGGAAGCCGGCTCCTCACCGAGGTCGGCCGGGTGATCCGGTCCCACGTGCGCAAGGCCGATGTGGCCGTGCGGTACGGGGGCGACGAGTTTGTGGTGGTGCTCCCCAACACCCCGAAGGAGGGGGCCGTCCAGATGGCCTCGAACCTGCGCAACCGAATCCGGTCGCGGTACTTCCTGCAGGACGAAGGCTACCGCATCCGGATCACGGCAAGCTTCGGGGTGGCGACCTTCCCCGACGACGCCCAGACGAAGCTGGCCCTGGTGCGGCTCGCCGACCAGGCCATGTACCGGGTCAAGGAAACGAGCCGCGACGGGGTGTCGGCGGCCGAGGTACCGGCCCACCCGTCCGCGACCCGTTCCTGACCGACACAAAGGAGAGACCGGCATGGCCCCTCGAAACGGAATCCGACAACCGACCGGTTGGTTTTGCGGGGTGCCTCGCCGCGCTCCTGTGCCTGGGGTGGGTACCGGCCGCCGCCGGGGAGGGCGGGGGGCTCACGACCATGAGCCTCGAGGAACTCCTTTCCACGGAGGTCACCACCGTGAGCCGCCGGGCCGAGGTCCTGTCCGACGCGCCGGCCGCGGTCACGGTCGTCACGGCCGAGGACCTCCGTCGGTCCGGGGCCACGAGCGTGCCTGAGGCGCTCCGGCTCGTGCCCGGGGTCGAGGTGGCCCGCATCGACGCCAACAAATGGGCCGTGAGCGCCCGGGGGTTCAACGGACGGTTCTCCAACAAACTCCTGGTGCTCGTGGACGGCCGCACGGTGTACACGCCGCTCTTCTCCGGCGTCCACTGGGATGCGCAGGATCTTCCGCTGGACGATGTGGAACGCATCGAGGTGATCCGGGGGCCCGGGGCCACCCTGTGGGGCGCGAACGCCGTGAACGGGGTGATCAACATCATCACCCGCCACGCCAAGGACACCCTGGGGACCCGCATCACCCTGGGCGGGGGAACCGAGGAACGGGGCTTCGTGAACCTGCGGCACGGATTCGCGGTGGGGAACGCCTTCGGCCGGGTGTGGGCGCGGGGGTTCGGTCGGGACGCCTCGGTGGACACGAACGGCCGGGACGCCCACGACGCGTGGCAGGGCCTCCGGGGCGGGTGGCGCCTCGACGGGGGGATGGCGGGCGCCTCGACCTGGATGGTCCAGGGCGAGGCCTACCACGAGGCCGTGCAGAGCCGCACCCGGGCCCTGGTGGGGCCCGGGGACCCCGCGCGGGAGTTCGACGAGGAGGATCACGTCCGGGGGGCCTACGCGCTGGGCCGCTGGAACCGGTGGTTCTCCCCCACCGCGGAACTCTCGGTCCAGGCCTACTACGACCGCACCGACCGCTCCTCCGACGTCCTGGGCGAGGTGCGGGACACCTGGGACCTCGATCTGCAGCACCGCTTCACCCTGGGGGACGCCACGAGATCGTGTGGGGCCTGGGGGCGCGGCTCACCCGGGACCGGTTGGACGACAGCTACGCCGCCGAGGTGTCCGACGACCGCCGGACCGACCGGCTCTGGAGCGCCTTCCTCCAGGACGAGATCGATCTCGTGCCGGGCCGGGTGCGCCTGACCCTGGGCTCCAAGTTCGAACACAACGACTACACCGGGGCCGAGGTGCAGCCCAACGCCAGGGCCCTGTGGGTGGTGACCCCGCGCCACCGGGTGTGGGCCGCCGTGAGCCGGGCCGTGCGCACCCCGAGCCGCGCGGAGGCCGACATCCGGTTCCGGATGACCCGCTTGGAGCCCACGGGGGAAATGCCCGTGCCGGTGGAGATCCACCTGGTGGGGAACGAGGAGTTCGAAAGCGAGAAGCTCACGGCGTACGAACTGGGCTACCGGGGCACGTTCGGGCGGACCTTTACCGCCGACGCGACCGCGTTCTGGCACGCTTACCGGGACCTGCGCACCGTGGAGCCCGTGGGAGACCCCACCCCCGGGGCCGGAGGGATCTGGGTCCAGGAGATGACCGCCGAGAACCGGATGCGGGGTGCGGTCTACGGCACCGAACTGGAAACGGGTTGGCACCCGACCGAGTGGTGGCGGCTCCGGCTCTCCTACACCTGGCTGGTGCTCCGGCTCACCCCGGAGGACGAAAGCCGGGACACCCTATCCGAGGCGGCGGAGGGCGAGGCACCCCGAAACCAGGTGTCCCTCCTGTCGTCCTGGGATCTCCCGGCCGGGTGGGAACTGGACCTTTGGGTGCGTCACGTGGCCGGGCTCCCCGGCCTCGGCGTGGACGCCTACACCACGGCCGACCTGCGCATCGGGTGGACGCCGCTGCCGGGCCTCACCGTGTCCCTGGTCGGCCAGAACCTCCTGGACGCCGCGCACCCCGAGTTCACCCCGGACATCCTCTCCACGGTGCCGGCGGAGGTGGAGCGGTCGGTGTACGCCCGGGTGACCTGGACCCATTGAGGCGACCGGCATGGCGTTGACCCGCCGCGAGTTCCTGGCCGCCATCGCAGCGGTGCCCCTCGTCTCCCGGCTCGGCTTCGCCGAGGGGGGCCTCGCCGAAGCCGAGATCAAGGCGGCCATCGTCCTCAACCTCGCCCGGTTCACCGACTGGCCCCCCGGCACCTTCCCGGTCGCGGCGAGCCCGCTTCGGGTGTGCCTCCTGGGCGACGATCCCGTGACCCAGGCGCTTGCGGGCCTCGCGGGCGAGACGGTCAAGGGCCACCCCGTCGAGACCCAGCGGCTGGAGGCCCTGACCGCGCTCGACGGCTGCCACGTCGCGTACGTGGCGGCCCCGGAGCGAAAGCGGGCGGCCGAGGTGATCGCCGCGATTCGGGGCAAACCGGTCCTCTCGGTGGCGGACATCGAGGGGTTCGCGACCTGGGGAGGAGCGGTGAGCTTCTGGCATATGGGCGGCCGGGTACGGATCGATGTGAACCGGGCGGCGCTTCGGCGGGGCGGTCTGGAGCTCAGTTCCAAAGTGCTGCGCCTCGCCCGGCTCGTGGAGGAACTCCGATGAGGGTGCGGGCGTTCGCAAACCTTCCGGTGCGTTGGAAGCTCCTCCTCGCGGTGGCGGTGCCGACCGCCCTCGTGGCCCTCGTGGTCACCGGGGTGCTCGGGGTCCAGAGGGTCCGGGACAAAACCTCCCAGGCCGCCAACGAACTCACGGCCCTGGCCCGGGTGCTCGCGGTGAACGTGTCGGCACCCCTGGCGTTCCAGGACACCAAGGCCGCCGAGGAGACCCTCTCGGCCCTTCGGGCCCACCCCATCGTGACCGAGGCGGCCGTCCTCACGCCGGGTGGGCGGCCCTTCGCCGCCTACCCCGCGGGGGCATCGGCGCCGTTTCCCGCCGGGGTCCTGCGGGAGTCCGCCGTCCGGTGGGAGGGGGCTGAACTCGTCGTGGGCACGCCGGTGGAGCTTGACGGCCGGCCGATCGGGGCCCTTTGGCTCCGGGCCGATCTACGGGCCTGGCGCCGCGCGCTCGCTCGCGACCTCCTCGCGTCGTCCGGTTTGGCGGCGGGGATCCTGGCCCTGGCGCTCGCCTTGGCCCTGCGGGCTTCAGGCCGCCGTGGCTCGGCCGCTGCAGGATCTCGCCTCCGCCATGGAACGGGTGACCCGGGACGGACGCTTCGACCTCAGGGTCCAACCCCAGGGCACGGACGAGATCGGCGGGCTGTGCCTGGGGTTCAACGAGATGCTCGAACAGCTCGAGGTCCGGGACCGGGAGCTTGCCGCCCACCGGGAGCGGCTGGAGGACCTCGTGGCCCGGCGCACGGCCGAACTCGAGCGGACCAACGAGGAACTCGAACGCACGGTGGAGCGGCTGCGGGAGGCCAAGGAGGCGGCCGAGGAGGCGAGCCGGGCCAAGAGCCGGTTCCTGGCGAACATGAGCCACGAGATCCGCACCCCCATGAACGGGGTGCTCGGGATGCTGGATCTCCTGCTCTCCACCCGGCTCGACGCCTGCCAGGAGCGGTTCGTGCGCACCGCCGAGCGTTCGGCCGAGCACCTGCTGGCGCTCCTGAACGACATCCTCGACTTCTCCAAGGCCGAGGCCGGCCGGCTGGAGCTGGAGGTGATCGAACTCTCCCCGGCCGCTCTGGTGGAGGACGTGGCCGACACCTTCAGCGAGGCGGCGCACGCCAAGGGCCTGGAGCTGGCCGTGCGCCTCGACCCCGAGCTCCCGACCCTCGTGCGGGGCGACCCGGTGCGGCTCCGGCAGGTCCTCCACAACCTGGTGGGAAACGCGGTCAAGTTCACCCCCCAGGGGGAGGTGGTGGTCTCGGCCGAGGTCACGGCCCGGTCGGCCCGGCGGGCCGAGATCCGCTTCGAGGTGGCCGACACCGGGATCGGGATCCCGGAAGCCGCCCAACCCCACATTTTCGAGGCGTTCACCCAGGCCGACGGCTCCACCACCCGGCGGTTCGGGGGCACGGGGTTGGGGCTCGCGATCTCCCGGCACCTGGTCGAACGGATGGGCGGGGAGATCGGGTTCGAGAGCCGGGAGGGGGTGGGGAGCCGGTTCTGGTTCGCGGTGCCCTTCGAGATCGCCGAGGAGGCGGAGGAGGAGACACGCGGGCCCGGGGGGCTTCGGGTGCTCGTGGTGGACGACAACGCGACGAACCGGGAGATCCTCGCCGAGCAACTCGGGCGCTGGGGGGCCGAGGCCCTGTGCGCGGCCGACGGCCCCACGGCTCTGGAGGTCCTGGAACGGGCGGCCCGGGACGGGCGGCTCCCCGACCTCGCGATTCTTGACATGGTCATGCCGGACATGGACGGCATCGACCTCGCGGCACGGATGGCCGAGGACCCGCGGTGGGCCGGCATCCGAAAAGTCCTCCTCACCTCTTCGGCCGATCCCAAGGCCTTCGACGAAGCGGCTCGGGCCGGGGTGGCGGCGGTACTCCGGAAGCCGGTACGGCCCACCGAACTGCGCCGCCTCCTCAGCGGGGCCGGCGCGGGCCCCGGCGAGGAACACGTCCGGGCGGGTGCGGCCGCCGCCCCCGCGACCCACTTCGACGCCCGGGTGCTCCTGGCCGAGGACAACCCGACGAACCAGGTGGTGGCGCGGGGACTCCTGGAGGAGATGGGCTGCCGGGTGGACGTGGTGCCCGACGGACGGGCCGCCGTGGAGGCCTGGGCGAAGGGGGGCTATGATCTCATCCTCATGGACTGCCAGATGCCGGGGATGAGCGGGTACGACGCGACCCGGGAGATCCGGCGTCGGGGGGGCACCGTGCCGATCGTCGCCCTCACCGCCCACGCCATGGCCGGCGACCGGGAGGCGTGCCTGGCGGCCGGCATGGACGACTACCTGGCCAAGCCGTTCCGGAGGGCGCAGTTGGCCGAACTGCTGGGCCGGTGGCTTCCGGCCGCCCCGCCCACCGGGGCGCCGGCGGTGAACGAGGCGGCCCTCGCGGACCTAGGGCCGGGCCTCGCCGGGGAGGTGGCCCGGGCGTTTCTGGCGTCGTCGGGCCGGCTCGTGGCGCGGATCCGGGAGGGGCTCGACGGGGGCGACCCCTCGGATGCCCGGGAGGCCGCACACGCGCTGAAATCCGCGGCCGGGAACGTGGGGGCCGAGGGACTCCACGAGCGGTGCCGGGCGATCGACCAGGCGCTGCGGGCCGGCGATGTGGAGGAGGCACGGCGAACGGCCGAGGGGCTCCAGGGGGTGTACCAGGAGGTGGCCGAGGCGCTCGCGAAGTGGGCCTCGGCCCGGGAGGGGGAAACGCACCATGGAACGCGCTGAGAAACGGCCGCTGGCCCTCGTGGCCGACGACGAACCGACCACCCGGATCCTGATCCGGGCAACCCTGGAGCACGCGGGGTTCGCCGTGGTGGAGGCCGCGGACGGGGAGGCCGCCTGGGAGGCGTTCACCGCCTCGCCCCCGGACCTCGTGCTCCTCGACGTCCGAATGCCGGGCATCGACGGGCTGACGCTGTGCAAACAGATCCGGCGCCACCCGGAAGGCCCCGCCATACCCGTGGTCGTCATCACCGACCGGGACGATCAGGAGGCGCTGGCCGCCGCCTTCGACGCCGGGGCCACGGACTTTCTGGGCAAACCCCTGAGCTGGAGGCTCCTCGGGCACCGGATCCGACACATCCACAGGGCCAGCCGGGCATTCCGCCGTGTGGCCGAAAGCGAGCGGCGTCTGCGGGCCCTCCTGGAGGCTCTTCCCGATCTCCTCTTGCGGATCGACGCCGACGGCACCTACCGGGACGCCTCGGCCCCACCGGGCTTTCCCCTGGCCGAAGAGGCCCGGCAGGCCGTCGGGCACCGCATCGGCCCGAACGGACCGCTCCCCCCCGATGCGCTCGCCGTCGTGCAGGAGTGCGCGGCCGCCGCCCAGGGGGGGCACCTGGAGTTCGAGGTGGAGCGCGACGGCCGCCGCCATGTGTTCGAGGCCCGGTTCGCCCCGGCCTCGGGAGCGGAGGTGCTCGCGGTCGTCCGCGACATCACCCACGAGGCAGAACTCGAACGCCAACTCGCGGTGTCCCAGAAACTCCAGGCCCTCGGGGTGCTGGCCGGGGGCATCGCCCACGAGCTCAACAACCTTCTCCAGCCCATCCTGGGCTATGCCGACCTGGTGGCGGGCAAACTCCCCCCCGAGTCCCGTGAAGCCGAGAACCTGCAGAAGCTCACCCGGGCGGCCGAACGGGCCCGGGACCTCGTGGCCCGTGTGCTCGCCTTCGGCCGCGACCGGCCCCGGGCCCCCCGAATCGTGGACCTTGCCGATATCGCGGGGGAAGCCGCCGCCCTCATGGAGGCCACCCTGCCGGCGAACATCCAGGTCTCGTTCACCGCGGATCCCGGGGCAGAGGGCCGCGTATTCGCCGACCCGACCGAGCTTCACCAGGTCGTCCTGAACCTCTGCACCAACGCCGCCCACGCGATCGGGAAGCGGGAGGGCCGGATCGAGATCCGCGTACTCCAGCCGAAGGAGCAGGGAGGCGCCCCCCCGCCGGGGCTCCCCGAGGGGCCCTCCGCCGTGCTCACCGTCACCGATACGGGCGAAGGCATCCCCCCGGAGCTCCAACCCCGGATCTTTGAGCCGTTCTTCACCACCAAGCCCCCGGGCCAGGGAACGGGTCTGGGGCTGGCGCTGGTGCACAGCGTGGTGACGGCCGCCGGCGGGCGCGTCACCCTCCGAAGCAGCCCCGGGAAAGGCACCGAGTTTCGCCTCTATTTCCCGGTGGCCGAGGCGGCTGCGGCCGCACCGCCCCCCGCGGCCCCCGCCCCGCTGCCCGGCCGGCCGGGCGGCGGCACCGTTCTGTTCGTGGACGACGAGGAGACGATCCGGGAGCTCGCGGCCGAGGCCCTGGAAGAGGCCGGCTTCCGGGTCGTCACGGCCGGCAGCCTCGCCGAGGCCCGCCGTCATCTGGACCGCCCGGACCTCGTCGCGGCGGTGCTCGACCAGACCCTCCCCGACGGCCGCGGCACGGGGTTTCTCCCGGAGCTCTGGGGCCGGCATCCGGGGCTCCCCGTCGTGCTCTGCACCGGATTCGACCCGGAGCTGGGCCCCGAAAAGGCGGCCGAACTGGAGCTGGCCGGGTTCGCTTGGAAGCCCCTTCGCACCCCGGAGCTCGTGGAACTCGTCCGGGAGGCTCTCAAGGGCTGAGGATAGATCCCGCAAAAGGAAAGCGCCCCCGGGAGGGGTGACCTCCACGGGGGCGCTTCGTCGAAAAGGCTCGGCGGCGACCTACTCTCCCACCCAGTTGCCCAGGCAGTACCATCGGCGCTGAGGGGCTTAACGGCCGTGTTCGGAATGGGAACGGGTGTGTCCCCCTCGCTATCGCCACCGAAAAAGATCAACAACCTCATCGGGCCTCGGTTCCACACGCTTCGCCACGCTCGCGCCTCGCCTCACACGCTCGACCCACGCCCCCTCGA
>NZ_BAAHXI010000034.1:0-43254 GCF_054656955.1 Deferrisoma palaeochoriense | reverse complement strand
TTTCCTTCACTGGATGAAATAGACAACCGCATTCGGACTCGTCACCGTCTCACCGGTCCACCGGGGTAAACCCTACCCCTCGGGCCGGTCGGCCCTGTACGGCCAAATCTCGAATTTCCGGACGGACACTAGCCAACTCGGCGGGGCTCCTTCCGGCCCGCACCAGTTCTACGATTCGGGCCCGATACTCTGGTGGGTACGCTGGTCGTGTCTTCGGCATCGTGAACACCTCCTTCCGACTCAGTGTCGAAGTGTCCACGAAACCGGGTCAAGCCCAGGGTAACCTCGTCCACCAGGTTGATGTGGTAGAGCCCTTTGGTGCCATCGTGGTCGCCCTGGTGGACGGAATCGACCCGGAGGAATCCGGGGCGGCCTTCAGGCCGGGGTTTTCGCCGCTCACCGATGTTCACCCGGGAGGGGCGGGTCTTCGCAACGTGGCCGCGCTCGTTGAGATAGGCGGTGGAGTGGCGCAGGTTGTAGAGGTGGCCGTTGGAGATCGAGGCCAAGGGCTCGAAGCGCGGGTCCCCGAAGACCCGGTAGGCCCGCTCGCAGATTTTTCGGGTGGCGGGCCCTGAGAGGGTCCCGTGCACGGCGTCGACGTAGGCCAGGAGTCGAACGTCGGCGGCCGTGTAGCGGCGCGGGAACGGCTTGGCCGGGGGGCCTCTGCGGTCGCGGATATAGGTGGTCGTGCGAAACTGCCGGATCAGGCGGGTCATCTGGGAACGGGAGAACCCGGTGACGGTTTCGAGATAGCGCCGCACGAGGCCCTTGTCCTTTTTCGAAAGTCTGCCGTAGCCGAACCGCCGCAGTTCTGCGGCGATCCAGTCGTAGCCGCTCTGCCGGGAGGGTATCTCGAACTCCAGGGGCAGGGCGCCGTCGAGGAAGGGCCGGATCTGGTCCAGGGTGAGCCGTGGGGCCTTGAGCATGATGATCATCCTCCGAGTATGGCAGACTCGGCCGCCTGGTGCTCACCTCACCTTGGAATGAAGGGTCCCGTTCAGGCTCACTTCTCGTTGGACAAGGCTCCCCGTTGACCCATGCCGACCACTTGAGCGTATGATCCAACCCCCAGCGTCGCTTCGCTCCGACCCCCTGGACGACATCACCGGAATCGGTGGTCGACTTCCTCGGAATACGCACACGGAAACCTGCGCAATCACCGCTGCCACCGAACCCCCAAACCGATCACCGACTCCACCACTGGCCCACGCTTGCTGCCGCCAGATCGACCTTGCCGCCCGGTATCTGCCCGCCACGACCATGCCCACCCCTTTTGCGCAGCAGTTCATGCGCTGAGGCTTCCCAGCGGTAGGATTCTTGGGTCGGAGTGAAAAAAGACCTTGACTCGGGCTCCGGCTTAGCTATACTTAGTCCATATTCCGTGACGCTGTCACGCATAGTGAACACATGACGGAGCCGACGCTCTTTTCCGATGCGTTTCTGCCGTCGAGATGAGGAAAGGGGTGAGCCGTTGGGGAATGATCGGACGGAGAGGCCCTATTACAAGGTTGGTTCGCTGGAGAAGGGGCTCCGGATCTTGGAGCTTCTTGCCGACCGGGGGGAACTATCCGTGAGCGAGGTGGCCCGCAGCTTGGATCTCAATCGCAGCGCGGCACACCGGTTCCTGGCGACTTTGCGAGAGCTTCAGTACGTCACCCAGGATCCCAGGAGCCTCCGATACCGACTTTCCATGAAGGCCTTCGAGATTGGTAACCGCGTCGCCAACGTCGTCGAGATCCGCGAAGTGGCACGCCCCTACATGCGAGACCTCGCGGCGCGCCATGGGGAGACCGTGAATCTGGGGTTCTGGGATAGAGGCGACGTGGTGCACGTCGACAAGGTGGAGAGCCGAGAGACGCTGCGGGTGGACGCGCCCATCGGGAGCCGCGTACCAGCCCACACTGTCGCACTAGGAAAGGCTATCCTGGCGTTTCGACCGCCAGAGGAACAGGAGCAGTATCTGGTGTCCGCGAAACTGGAACCACGGACGCCTAACACGATCACGAATCCCAGCATACTCCGCCGAGAGTTACAGCAAGTGCGGGAAAGGGGCTACGCCATTGACAACGAAGAGCTGTGCTTGGGCCTCCGGTGTGTGGCAGCGCCGGTCTTCGACTACTCCGAACATCCAGCCTATGCCGTGAGCCTGTCCGGGCCGACCTTGCGGATGACGGATGAGAAGGTGGCCCGAATGCAGAAAGATCTGAAGGAAGTTTGCGGACGACTTTCGAGGCAGCTGGGGGCTCGGGGTGAGTAATTGGCCCGGAGCGAAACAGGACGGGCGTCCCGGCTGTTGGACCGTTCCATCCAATCCGAGGAGGAAAGCGCAATGCCCAAGAAGAAGTTATCCCGGTTGGACCTGCAGAAGATGAAGGAAACTGGCGATAGCGTGGTGTGGATAACCGCCTATGATTACCCCACCGCTCAGTTCGCCGAGATGGCAGGGATGGACATGCTCCTGGTGGGAGATTCCTTGGGTATGTGCGTGTACGGCTACGAGGGTACCGTGCCGGTGACCATGGATCAGTGCATCGTACACGCCGAGGCCGTCCGGCGAGGGGCCCCGAACACTTTTGTAATTGGGGATATGCCATTCCTGTCCTACCAAGTGAGCGTGGAGGACGCGGTGAGAAACGCAGGTCGCTTCTTCAAGGAGGCGCGTGTAGACGCCATCAAGCTTGAGGGGGGCAGACGGGTGTGTCCCCAGATCCGGGCCATCGCGGACGGCGGTATGTTGGTGATGGGCCACATCGGACTTACCCCCCAAAGTTCCGGGCAGCAGGGCGGTTTCAAGGCCCAGGGCCGGACCGCCGACGCCGCTCTCGAACTCATCGAGGATGCACGCGCCATCCAGGAAGCGGGCGCCTTCGCGCTGCTCGTTGAGGCGGTTCCCCCCGAGGTCTGCAAGATCATTCGCGACGAACTCGCCATCCCGGTGTATAGCATCGGCGCCGGCATCGAAGCGGATGGTCAGTTGATGATCTCAAGCGACATTTTGGGGATTTTCCAGGCCTTCACACCGAAGTTTGTCAAACGATACGCAGACGTGGCCGGCGTGGTGATCCAGGCCCTGAAGGAATATGTGGAGGACGTTCGGGCAAAGCGGTTCCCGGAGGAGGTTCACACCTACACCATGGTGGAAGGGGAACTGCCGAAACTGCTGCAGGCCCTTAAAGGGGAATCATAAACAAGTTGTCGACTATGGCGAAACTCAGGAGCCCCAACGAAGGCGTCATCTTGGGAGGAGTGTGAACATGCCTTGGAAGGACATCGAGAACTACGTGAGGAACGCGGGGCTCTCCCTGCGTGAGCGCTACGACTTGCCGGATTCTCCACACCGGTTTCCCGGGGGGGGCCACGCTCGGATCGAGATCTCAGGGGCTGAGACGGTCTCGAATCTGGAAGTGATGGTGAGAGAGGCCGAGAAACGGGGCGTCACTGTGCATCGGGTGATTTCTGTGGTGAAGGGCACCACCTTGATGGACAAACAGGAACTCCGGGATTTCGCCCAATTGGGCGCCGAGAACAAGCTGGAGATCGTGGTGAACCCAATGGCGGCTCGGGCGTGGGACAACGGGCGCCAGTATCTGACCAAGGAAGGGTACGTGTCAGGCATGCGCATGCGTGGACACGACATGATGTACTACTTCCTGCGGGAGCTGGACCGCTGCATCGAGGCGGGTATCCGGGGATTTCTCACCACTGACGAGGGGATGCTCCGACTCACCGCCAAGATGAGGGCCGACGGTGTCCTACCGAAAGACGTGAAGTTCAAAATCTCGGTTTTCGCGGGGCACGGCACGGCCGCAGGCGGGAAACTCCTGGAGGAGCTCGGGGCCGACAGCTTCAATCCCCTGGCCGATCTGACGCTCCCGATGCTCGCCTCCATTCGGAGCGGAGTGAAGATCCCGCTGGACGTCTATATCAGCTTGGTGGAGTCCATGGGCGGCTTCCAGCGTTTGCACGAAGCCGCGGACATCGCGAGGGTGGCCGCACCGGTGTATTTCAAGATCGAACCGGGCCCGTCCGAGGCGGCCCTGTACAACACCTGGGTGGATCGGAAGATGCTCGACGACCTCATGGTGGAGCGGGTACGCCTAGCTGAGATCGCGATGGACTGGATCGACCGTAGCGGCATGGAGATCGTCATGAACGACTACAAGGAGGATCTCTCGATCCCCAGGCCCTGAATCTCCCTTCGAGGCCGACAGTTCTTCATTAACTTGTTCGACACTGGGTGGAATTCCGATGAAAGAGCGCAATGTTTTTGACACCGCACTGCACGCCCTGAGAGCGGCCGCGCAACTCGGGTCTATCGATCCGATCGTCGTGGACCTTCTCTCCGCCCCCAAACGGATCTTCGAGTTTCGTATACCGCTGAGGATGGACGACGGGACGGTGAAGTTCTTCACCGCTTGGCGCGTCCAGTACAACGACGCCCTAGGGCCCTGCAAGGACGGCACGCGTGTTCGGCCGTCCCTGGATTTGGACGAAGTGAAGGCCCTGGCCTTTCTCATGACCATCAAACACGCCGTCGCGGGGATCCCCGGAGGGGGCTCCAAGGGAGGAATCCAGGCCGACCCGGCATCTCTCTCGACCTGGGAGTATGAACGGCTGTGCCGCGCCTATGTGAGACACCTGCCGTCCAAGGGTCCCTGGATCGACGTGCCCGGGGCCGACATCGGCACCAGCGAACAGACCATGGCCTGGATGCTCGACGAGTACGAGCAGATCGCGGGGCACCACATGCCGGCGGCCATCAACGACAAGCCTCCTATCCTTGGCGGCTCCCTGGGGGGCGAAGCGGCCACGGGCCGCGGTGTTTTCCACACCTTGTGCGCGGCCGCGGAGGACAATGGGATCCAGGTGGCGGGCGCCAGTGTGGTCATTCAGGGCTTCGGGCAGGTGGGTTCCGTGACCGCCGGCCTTCTCCACGAAGCTGGCGCCAAGATCGTGGGCGTGAGCGACGTCCGCGGG
Source organism: Deferrisoma palaeochoriense (assembly GCF_054656955.1). NCBI lineage: Bacteria > Pseudomonadati > Thermodesulfobacteriota > Deferrisomatia > Deferrisomatales > Deferrisomataceae > Deferrisoma > Deferrisoma palaeochoriense. The sequence goes on along the minus strand of NZ_BAAHXI010000034.1, from coordinate 38,277 downwards.
GGGATCATCAACGAGCGGGGCTTGGATATCCCGAAGCTCCGAGAGCACGTTGCCCGGACCGGCAGCGTTGTCGGCTTCCCCGGTGCCGATCCCATCGCCAACGAACAATTGCTCGAAATCGACTGTACCATTCTGATTCCCGCCGCGGTCCAGAGTGTCGTCCACGAAGGCAACGCGGCCGCGGTGAAGGCCCGGCTCATCGTCGAGGCGGCCAACAGCCCGGTCACTCCGGCCGCCGAGGACGCGCTCCTCGGGCGCGGCGTGTTGATCGTCCCCGACGTGGTGGCCAACTGCGGCAGCGCCTTGGTGTGCTCTTTCGAGCGGACCCAGGGGCTCACCGACGACTACTGGGACCTGGACACGGTGAACGCCCGCTTGCGGACGCGGATTCTTAAAGCCTACCGGGAGGCGGTTGCCACGGCTGGAGAGGTGAAGACGAACTCCCTGCGAAGCGGTGCGTGGATCAACGCTTTGAGGAAGATCAGCAAGGCCGTACGACTGAGGGGTTGGGGTTGATCCCAAAGAGTTGTTCGGGGGGAATGCTGGAGACAGCGATTTGTGCGAGAGGAGGTCGGCAATGGCACTGTTCGAGAAGACTGAGTACCTCCAGAGAATCGCAAAGACGAAGAAACGGATGGAGGAGGCGGGGATCGACGTCCTGATCGTCTCCGACCCCGCCAATATGAACTATCTGACCGGCTATGACGGGTGGTCCTTCTACGTGCCACAGGTCGTGGTGGTGGCCCTAGACAAGGAAACACCGGTGTGGATTGGCCGGGGTATGGACGCCAACGGGGCCCGATACACAACCTTCCTGGGAGAGGAGGACATCCTGGGATATCCCGACAACTACGTCCAAGCCCCGGACAGGCACCCCATGAACTTCGTCGCGGACGAGATCAAGCGGCGCGGCTGGGAACGTCGCGCGATCGGCGTCGAGATGGACGCCTACTACTTCAGCGCGCGGTGCTACGCGGAGCTTCGGAAGGACCTCCCCGGCGCCACCTTCAAGGATGGGAACCTTCTGGTCTCGTGGGTTCGGATCGTCAAGTCACCCCAAGAGATCGAGTACATGCGCCAAGCCGGCAAGATCGCCGAACGGGTGATGCAGACGGCCATTGAGACCGTGGCGCCGGGGGTGCGGGAGTGCGACGCGGTGGCGGAGGTCTACCGGGCCCAGATTCGGGGAACCGAGGACTTCGGGGGCGACTACCCGGCGATCGTGCCGATGATGCCCACCGGCGAAAAGACCTCCACCCCCCATCTTACTTGGACCGACGAACCCTACCGGAACGAGACCGCGGTCAACCTAGAACTCGCGGGTTGCCGGCACCGCTACCACAGCCCACTGGCCCGCACGATGTACCTGGGTTCGAAGCCGCCCCAGAAGCTCGTTGACACCGCCGAGGTGGTGGTGGAGGGACTCCATGCCGCGCTCGGAGCGGTTCGTCCGGGGGCGCGCTGTGAGGAGGTGGAGTTCGCGTGGCGCCAGGTGATTGCCCGGGTGGGTCTCAAGAAAGAGTCCCGCATCGGCTACTCGATGGGATTGAACTATCCCCCTGACTGGGGGGAGCACACCGCGAGCCTGAGGCCGGGCGACAAGACGGTGCTTGAGCCAAACATGACATTTCACATGATCCTCGGAATGTGGATGGACGACTGGGGCTTCGAATGCAGCGAGTCGTTCCGCGTGACCGAGACCGGACACGAGACTTTCGCGAGCTTCCCGAGGAAGCTGTTCGTCAAAGGATGAGGAAGCACGGTGTTCCGGGGAGTGGGGACCGAATGATCTATAGGGCGCGAAAAGGCCAGGTGAGCAGCGGGGAGGCAATTGGCATCCTCCTTCTGGACACTTCCGTGCCGTTCATCCCGGGCGACGTGGCCAATGCCACGACCTATGAATTCCCCGTGCGCTTCCAGAAGGTTGCAGGGTTCACGGTGCAGCGGGCCATCGGCAAGGATCCCACCGTGTACGAGGCCCTGAAGGCCGCCGCAGAGGAGTTGGTCAGCCAAGGCGTAAGGGCGGTCACCGGCGACTGCGGGTTCATGGCGCTGCATCAGCGACGGCTCGCGGGGGAACTGCGTGTGCCGGTTTTCCTGTCGAGCCTACTCCAGATCCCTTTCATCCTCAGCATTCTCGGCGAGGACGCACAAGTGGGGGTCGTTACTGCCGACGGGCGAAGCCTGGATGGGACCCTCCTTGCCGCCGTCGGCGTGCCCGAGATTGATCGTGTCGTCGTCGCAGGCCTTGAGGACCAAGAGCACTTCCGCTCGTTCGCCATCGAAGAAACCGGAATCCTCGACGCTGCGGCCGTCCGCGACGAGGTGGTGTCGGTGGCGCAGGGCCTGGTCGAACGCAATCCTGCCGTCCAGGCCCTGCTCCTGGAGTGCAGTCTTCTTCCGCCGTACGCCGCGGACGTTCAGGCAGCCGTGGGGCTTCCCGTCTTCGATTACATCACCATGATCAACTACGTATTCTCGGCCGTGGTCCGCCGGCCCTTTCAGGGGTTTTTGTAGGGGCCGGCGAGGCGAGAAACCAACCCCAAGCGAGCCACCCCCCACCATCGTGGAAAGGAAGGAGGAAGCCATGAAGAGACTGACCGTTGCCGTGACATGTCTGGTGCTTGCCCTCTCGCTCGGAGTCGCCTTCGCGGGCGAGTATACGGGCAAGAAGGTCGAAGCGAAGCTGGCCTCCGAGGAGATTGAGGGGGACTTCATGACCGTCTGGGCAAAGAAGTTCGCCGACGAGATGCGCTCTTGGTCAGACGGCAAGATCGACATCACCGTCTACCCGTACGGCTCGCTCGGCGATAGCCGAGACATCAACGAACTGGCACAACTCGGCGTGGTCGATTTCGTCTTCTCCGACTACGCTTGGATCAGCTCCTTTGTAACCCAAGCCCAGGCGCTTGCACTGAACTACTGGGCACCCCGAGAGCGGTTTCCCGAGGCCCTGGCGTGGGTCGTCAAAAATGGGAAGTTCATGCCCCTCCTCGAGGAGAAGTTCCGCAAGAACGGACTGGTGCCCCTGGGCATCGTCTACGAGGGGTGGCAGTGGATTACGTCGAAGAAGCCAATCAACGGGATCTCCGACATGAAGGGCCTGAAGGTCCGGGTCATGGCCTCCAAGATCCTCGTGGAGAACTACAAGGCCTACGGTGCCACCCCGACCCCCATGAGTTACGGTGAGGTGTACGGTGGGCTTCAGACAGGCCTGATCGACGCACAGGTGAACCCGATTTTTGCCTGTTACAGCATGAAGTTCTATGAGGTCCAAGACTACTTCACTCAGATCTGGGCGGAGCCTTTTGTGGGCATCCCCACCGCAAATGCAGCGTTTTTTGACTCGCTTCCAAAGAACGCCCAGGAAAAGATGAAGCAGTTCTGGGTCGACGCCGTGATACCAGCGGCAAAATGGATCGACGAAAAGAACGCTTCGGATATGAAGAAGATCAAAAAGGAGCGTCCGGCCGTGAAGTTCGTCGAGCTCTCGGACGAACAGATCCAACCCTTCAAAGAGGCGGCCAAAACCGTGTACGCCAAGTACGTGGAGATGGGCGGAGAGGACGCCCAGAAGGTGCTAGACGCTCTGCTTCAGGACTTCGAGGACGCCAAAAAGGCGCTCGGCATCCAGCACTAGAGCGGTCCTACCTGCGGTTCCCGCCGCGGACTACCTTGGCGGCGGGAACCGCCTAACGGAGGATAGACGGCGATGAGCGGCGAAGAACGGCAGCCCACCCGGTCTTGGTTGTCACGGTTGGCACGCGCGAGCGGGCAAACCTTAAACTTTCTGGAGGAGTGGTGCCTGATCCTCTGCGTCGCCGCCTTGAGCATCCTCCTGATCGCCAACGTGATCGCCAGGGCGTTCTCCAAGAGCCTTTACTATGCCGAGGAAATTTCAGAGTTCCTGGTGATCCTCACCACCTTCGTCGGGCTCAGTTACGGGGTTCGGAAGGGCCGGCACATCCGGATGGGGGCCCTTCTGGATCTCATGCCCGCCGCCGTCGAGAAGGTCTTCATCATCATCATCTCGACGGTGAGCGCGGCCGTGATGTTCGTAATGGCCCGGGAGTCTTACGCTTATTTGATGATGGCCCTGAACCGTGGCCACCTCAGCCCCGCTTTGCACGTACCCTTCTGGATCTTTTACGTCATTGTCCCGGTCGGCTTCGCGATCGCGGGAGTCCAGTATATCCGGACGATCATCATAAACCTGAAACGTCGGGAAACCTGGATATCCCCGGATCAACAGAGCGAGTACGAGGACATTCTGTAGATCGTGATGGATAGGCAAGATTTCGTAGTGATCGAATGTTCAAGACCGAGCGTTTGCCCAACGGAAGCACCGGGCTTCATGGGGACGAGACCGGAGGAGGTGCGACGTGAAACTATTCGGGTTCAGCTTGGTCTTCATGCTCTTCTTCGGCTTCCCCTTCATGGTCGTCCTCTTGGGGTCGCTCCTTCTGTATATGAGCATCTACCTGCCGAACATGCCCTTCACGGTGCTCGTCCAGCAGGTGCTCACCGGGGTCACGCCTCCCGCGTTGGTCTGCGTGCCCATGTTCATCCTGGCCGCTAGCCTCATGACCTCCGGAGAGGCGGCGGGCAGGCTGATCCGGATGGTCAAGGCTTTCGTCGGCCATATCCCCGGCGGCCTTCCCATCACCACCAACGCCAGTTGCACCCTGTTCGGGAGCGTCTCCGGCTCTACCCAAGCCACCGTGGCGGCGATCGGCGGGATCATGCGACCGATGTTGATCGAGGCCGGGTACTCGAGTCCCTTCACGTTGGCCCTGATCATCAACTCCAGCGACATCGCGTTCTTGATCCCCCCGAGCATTGGTTTCATCGTGTACGGAGTGGCCACGAGCACATCAATCGGTCAGCTTTTTCTTGCGGGCATCGGGCCAGGCATTCTCATCTTCTTGCTCTTCTCGGTCTATTGCTACTTTTACTCCAAGAAGCGCGACGTGGGCCGGCTGCCCAAGGCCAGCCGTCGCGAGCGGATCGCGGCTGTCAAGGACGCCCTGCCGGTCATGGGGTTTCCCATCGTAATCATCGGCGGGATCTACACCGGTATCTTTAGCCCCACGGAGGCCGCCGCTGCTGGGGTGGCCTACGCCCTGATTCTGGAAATCCTGGTCTTCAAGAGCCTTTCTCTGGAGAGCATCAAGGATGCGTTCCTCCAGACCGGCGTGATCACCGGCGTGGTGTTTATCTTGGTGGGGGCGGGACAGGCGTTCTCCTGGACGATCAGCTTCCTGCGGATTCCCCAGGCCTTCCTGCCGCATGTGTTCGGGGCGGATCCGACGGCACTGAAGGTCATCTTGGTTGTGGTGGTCTCCTACTTCGTCGCTTGCATGTTCGTAGACCCCATCGTGGCCATCTACGTGTTGAGCCCGATCTTTCAGCCCTATGTCGTGCAGTCCGGCGTCGATCCGGTTCTCTTGGGCACTCTGGTGACGCTCCAGGCAGCGGTCGGCTCGGCCACCCCCCCCTTCGGGTGCGACATCTTCACGGCGCAGTTGATCTTCCGCAGACCCTACTTCGAGGTCATACGGGGAACGCCGCCGTTTATCCTCATCCTGCTGCTCGTGACGGCGCTGCTCATCGTCTTTCCGCAGATCGCCCTGTTTCTCCCGAACATGGCGTTTAGCGGCTGATCCGAGAGCAACATGACGCCCCCGGCTGCGGCACAGCAGCACCGCTTTCCAGCCGTCGGACCCGAGGTCCAACCGATGCTCGTGGACGCTCCAACTCTTAAGGATGTGTTCATCGCGCGAAAACGCGTGCACGGCATCGCGCGAAAGACGCCCCTGATCGCCTCCCGGGAACTCAGTCGCCTGGCGGGTCGCCCCGTGATGCTGAAACTTGAGAATCTCCAGGAGACCGGCTCCTTCAAGGTCCGGGGCGCTGCGAGCAAATTGCTGGCCCTCTCCGGAGAGGAAAGAAAGAGAGGTGTCATTGCGTTTTCCACGGGCAACCACGGACGTGCGGTGGCATTCGTCGCGCAAAAGCTGGGAATCCGGGCCACAGTGTGTCTGTCCAACCGTGTTCCCGAGTACCGGGTGGATGCCATGCGGGCCTTGGGCGCCGAGGTGGTCCAGCACGGGGCGAGCCAGGACGAAGCCTACAGGAAGGCCCTAGAGGTACAGCGGGATCGAGGTCTGACCATGGTCGCCCCTTTCGACGACCCGTGGGTCATTGCGGGACAGGGAACGATTGGGCTCGAGATCCTGGAGGGCGCCCCCGAGGTCGACACGGTGGTGATCCCGATCTCGGGGGGAGGGCTGGCCGCTGGGGTCGCCTTGGTAATGAAACGTGCCAATCCGGCCATCCGGGTCATCGGGGTATCCATGGAAGTGGCGCCGGCCATGTATCGTTCCCTCCAGGCCGGCAAACCGGTGGAGATTGAGGAGAAGGACAGTCTGGCCGACGCGCTGCTCGGGGGGATAGCGCTGGACAACCGGTACACCTTCCGTATGGTGCGCGACTTGGTGGACGACATGGTCCTGGTCTCCGAAGAGGAGATCGCAGCCGGTATGTTCCACGCGCTCGACCGGGAGCGCCAGGTGGTGGAGGGTGCTGGCGCGGTGGGGATCGCGGCGCTTCTTCGCTGCAAGATCCCAGATCTGGGCCGGTGCGTGGTCGTGGTGGTGAGTGGGGGGAATATCGAGGCGAAGTCTTACCTATCGACCTTGGAAGCGGCGGCACGGTAGTGCGAGGGGCAGGAGGAGGGGGAACCATGTTGCATTTCGAGGTTTCCGAGTATCGGGAACGGTTGGAAAAGACGAAAGAGAGCATGTACGACGCCGGGATCGAGATCTTGCTGGTAACCGACCCGGCCAACATGAACTACCTCACCGGCTACGACGGCTGGTCGTTCTACGTGCACCAGGGCGTGCTCGTCTTCTTGGATCGGGAGCAACCCCTCTGGTTCGGGCGCGGCCAAGACAGGAACGGAGCGCGGCTCACCACCTGGCTCGACGACGAGAACATCTTCGGCTACCCGGACGACTACGTGCAGTCCAAGTTCAAGCACCCAATGGAGTACGTCGCCGGCCTGCTGGAACGGATGGGCGCGGACCGACGGCGGTTGGGGGTGGAGAAAGAGAGTTACTACTTCACCGGCCTATGCCTCGAGATGCTCGGCGCAAGTCTCCCCTACGCGAAGATCTCGGACGCCACGAACCTGGTGAACTGGGTGCGAGTCGTCAAGTCCGAGGCTGAGATCGGCCACATGCGAGAAGCCGCCCGCATCATGGAGCACACCATGATGGCCGCCATCGACGCGATTGAGGAGGGAGTGCGCGAGGGCGATGTGGCCGCCAAGATCTATCACGCCCAAATCAGCGGCACCGCGGATTACACGGGGGACTACACGGCCATCGCACCGCTGATCCCCTCCCGGGAGCGCACGACCACAGCCCACCTGAGTTGGACGAATCGGCGTTACGAGCGCGGAGACTTCCTCTTCCTGGAACTGGCCGCGTGCCGTCACCGCTACCACGTGCCCCTGGCTAGGACCGTGGCGATCGGGAAGCCTCCGGCGGGGCTCGCCGAGGTGGCCCAAGTCGTGATCGACGGCCTCAACGAGACGCTCGCCTTTATCCGCCCCGGAGTGACCGCCGAGGAGGTCGAAGCTACTTGGCGCAAGGCCATCGCCGGCAGCAAGGTGGTCAAAGAGTCGCGGGTAGGATACTCGATCGGCGTCGGCTACCCGCCAGATTGGGGGGAGCACACGATCAGTCTGCGTCCCGGCGACGAGACCGTCCTGCAGCCGAACATGACGCTTCACTTCATGCCCGGGATTTGGATGGACGACTTCGGGTTTGAGTGCACCGAGCCGATCCGCATCACCGACCGGGGTTGCGAGTCGTTTGTCCAGTTCGAGCGGAAGCTCTTCATCAAATGAGAGGGTGACGCGGATTTGCGCTGGACCAATGGGAGGTACGTCATGAAGCCCGAAAGCGTCTACACCCCTGACGCCCCCGAGCCCGGGCCGTACTCGCAAGCGGTTGTTGCCGGTGGGTTCGTTTTCGTTGCTGGGCAGACCGCGGAGGACCCGACCACCAACCGGCCGGTCCACGGCACAGTTGCCGAGCAGGCGGAGCTGATTATGAAAAACATCAGCAAAATTCTGGAGGCCGCAGGCTCCGGGCTCGACCGCGTGGTGCGATGCGACGTCTACCTTTCCTCCATGGATGTGAAGAACGAATTCAACGAGGTCTATCGGAGGTACTTTACCGGCACTCTCCCTGCGAGGAACTGTGTGGCGGTGGCTGGGATCGACGACGGCCTGGATGTGGAGATTGAGGTCATCGCTCTGCTGAAATAGTCTGCACCGGGGAGTGACCTGGACGGTGAGCGGTCGGAAGGATAGGGAGCATGGATATTCACGAGATGGTTTTGGGGTGCACGGAAGAGGTCGTCCGCCTCCGCAGGGATTTCCATCGGCACCCGGAACTCGGCTTTCAGGAGGTTCGTACGGCCCGAATCGTGGCTGAGTACCTGGAAGGCCTCGGATTGGAGGTACAGCGGGGGATTGCCCAAACGGGGGTCGTGGGGCTCCTTAAGGGAGCCCGCCCAGGGCGCACGCTTCTCCTGCGGGCCGACATGGATGCCATTGCAGTGCAGGAACTCAATGAGGTGCCCTACCGTTCTGAGAACGAGGGGGTCATGCACGCCTGTGGCCACGACGGTCACACGGCGATACTCCTGGTTGTGGCGAAGATCCTTGCAGGCATGCGGGACCGACTCCATGGAAACGTGAAGTTCGTCTTCCAGCCCAACGAAGAGAACGTTGCGGCGCGGCGGATGATTGAGGAGGGGGTGATGGAGAACCCTCGGGTCGACGCGGCCATGGCGCTGCACCTCTGGACGCCCATCGAGACGGGGAAGGTGGCAGTCTCCGAAGGGCCGGTGATGGCCGGAATGGTTCACTTCCGCGTCGTGATCGAGGGGCGGGGCGGGCACACCGCGTTTCCGCACACTGCGATCGACCCGGTGGTTGCGGCAGCGAACGTCATTCAGACGAGTCAACTCATACAGACCCGAGAAATAGATCCGTTGAGGCCCACTCTCGTGGTCTTCGGCAAGGTCGAGTCCGGGTCGGCTTCTAACGTGATTCCGGAGAGCGCAGTCCTGGAGGGGACCATCCGGACACTGAGTGAGGAAGGGATCGAGCCACTTCAGCAACGGTTCGAACGAATCGTTCGACGTGTGTGCGAGGCCCACCGCGCCAACTGCGAGATCTACTTCGAGGGAGGTCACCCGCCCGTGGTCAACCACCCCGAAATGACGAAGCTGGCCCGACAAGCAGCGGAGGAGACCGTGGGGGGGGCGAACATCTGTTCCATGATCTGCCTGGCGGGGGAGGACTTCTCCGAGTTCGGGAGGGAGGTCCCGGCGGTGCTCGTGTTCGTAGGAACCGGTAACGAGCGCAAGGGGACCAACTATCCTCATCACCATCCACGCTTCGATATCGACGAGGACAGCCTGTCCACCGGCGTTGAGATCCTATTGCGTGCGGCGCTCTCCTTCCTCGCATAAGTTTCCGCCCAGTGGGGATTCTTGCGTTACTGACCCGGGGGGTGGATAGGTCCGATCCGGCCCGTGGATTTCTCCAAGTCCCGTATATATCGGTCCGGAGTGGGAGCAAGGTCTGGAGGCCGCGGAAGCCGCTGAGCGATCGTCGATCCAGTTCGGCATGTCGTTTGCCGCGCACGCGTAGGCGCTGCTCCGCGGGATTCTGGGTGTATGCCGGGTTACGACTCGGGACAACTGGCCGGACGACATTCACGAGGCGACCCTGGTCGCCGTGTACCTGTTCATCCGGGAGCAGCTCGACGCCCAAAGGGGCCGCCTGGTGCCGCCCGACCCGTGACCCCGAACCGGCGATCGCCTACTCCATCGGGGCCGGAAACGGGATCACGTCGGCGGGGCCGGTCTGCGCCGACAGCGTCCGCTGGAGCCAGCGGGTCCACCGGGCGAGGGCGTCGGCTTTCTCCCGGAGGTAGAGGTTGCGGTCGTAGACCCGCCGGGTGATGTCGCGGGGCTTGTGGCCCATGACCAGGGGCACCAGCACCATGGACACCCCGGCGTCGGCCATGCGGGTGGCCGCCGTGCGGCGAAGGTCGTGGGGGGTGAACGGCGCGACCGGGATGGGTTCGCGTTTGCGGACCCCGTGCTTCTTGGGTGGCGAGGGGTCGGGAGGGCCCAGGTTGCGCCGCAAGGCCCGGGAGAGGGCGCGGACCGTCACGGAGCCTTCCGGGTCGGTGGGGGAAGGGAACACGGGCCCGGTCAATCCCTCCCATGCGCCGATCAGGTCGAGCGCCAACGGGGGCAGGGGAAGGACGTGGGTGTCCCCCTTCTTGCGCCGGGTTCCCGGGATCGTCCAGAGGACCATCCCGTTCTCGCGCGAGAGTTCCTCGTAGCGCATGCCCGCCACCTCTCCCGGGCGCTGGGCCGTGACGAGGATGAGCCGCAGGATGGTCCTTACCTCGTGGGAGAGGGGGGTTCGGTCGAGCCCGTGCCAGAAGAGACGGAGTTCCTGGATGCCGAGAACGCGGTCGCGTTCCTTCTCCACGGCCGGGGGTTCGGTGCTCTCCACCGGGTTCGTTTCGATGTAGCCCCGGGCTCGGGCCCAGCGGAACATGCGGGACAAAACGGCCCGGGCCCGGTTGGCAACCACGGGGGCCCCGCGTGCCACGATCTGGTCGAGGAGTTCGCTTACGTCGGTGCGCTCCACCTCCTCGACGAGGCGGTGGCCCCAGCGGGGGAGAACGTCCTTGCGGAGGAGGCGCCGCTGCTCGTCGTGGCTCTTTTTCTGTTTGGCATACACCTTGAGGTAGAGTTCCGCCAGGCCCGCCACCGTGAGCTTTCGGGCGGCACGGGCCTCGGCCGCGCGCCGTTCGGCCTCCGCGCGCTTTTGGCGCTCGTGTTCGACCCGCGGATCTTTCCCCTGGCGGACCAGTTCTCGCGCCACCCGGTGGCGCTGCCGGGCCTCTTCGAGCGAAACGGCCGGGTATTCCCCCAGGGTGACGCGGCGCCGGCGGGTCACGCCGTCCGCCTCGGTCAGGGAATAGACGTAGATCCAACTCTTTCGGCCGGTGGGGTACACCCAAAGGGCCAGTCCGCCCCCATCCCGGAGTTCGTACCGCCGGTCGCGGACGGGCGCCCTGCGGGCCTGGGTGTCGGTCAGTTTCCCGCGCACGGAACGAAGTTTACGCGACTTGGATGTATGATGTTCTTGACTCATGAAGTGAAAGAATGGCGGCCGCAAGTGTCCCTTTAGGTGTCCCTTAGGTCCGCCCTTGGGTGGGAAGAAAGGCGTTCTCCACCGTTCCCACGGCGAGACGCCGTGTAGCATAACACATTGAGATCAAAGAAGACTGGGCCCATTTTGAGAACGGATGGGACGGCAGGAAATCCCGGCGAATACAGGGTTGAGACTGAATGGGGTTCAGGGGGTCGGAGGTTCGAATCCTCTCGTCCCGACCAGAAAGTGGGAGGGCCCGCGGCGGGTGAATCGCCGCGGGCCCTTTGCCGTCTGGGCGCCCCGGGTCCTCCCGTAGTCCCCAGCGGGCGAGTCAGGGGGGCTTCCACGGGGCCGCGGGGAGATCCGCAGCCTTGCGCTGAAGGCGGACCGGAAAGACAGAAGTGGCCCAGCCAGGGGGCCACGAGGGGGCGTTCGGCAGGGGCGGGAACGGGTCAGGCGCCGAACAGGCTGGCCAGTTGGGCTGCTTTCTGTTGCGCCGCGGCCAGGAGTTGCTGGGTGACGGGTTCCGGGACGCCGTACCGGGCGGCGGCGACCTCCGCCATCCGTTCCAGCCCGGAGTGTTCCGGGTTTTCGCAGAGGATGGCGGCCAACTGCACGCCGGGCGGGCAGCGGCTCGGTTCGGGGCCCTCGGCGTGGTGGTCCTCGACGGCGGCCGCCAGGGGCTCGGGTAGCTCCCAGTCCCGGCACACCCGGGCTCCCACCTCGGCGTGGGTCCAGCCGAAGGCCTCGTGCTCCAGGGCGTGGAGTTCGCCCTCCCCGGCGTGCCACCGTTCCAGGATGCGGCCGTAGCTGGCGGTGTGGTGCTGGGCCAGCAGGGGCACCGCCAGGTCCACCAGAAGGCCCCAGGTGAAACACTCCATCCGGGTCGACGGGTGGAGCAGCCCCGCGAACTCCTGGGCCATCGCCGCCCGGGTGACGGCCGTGCGCCAGAACCGCGCCGGCTCGAATCCCCGGAAGCACTGCTGGGGCAGGGCTTCCCGCACCGCGACGCTGATCAGCACGGACTCCAGCCGCCCAAGCCCCAGGAGGGCCACGGCGTGGTCCACGCTGGTGACCTCCCGCCGGAGGGCGAAGGCGGCGGAGTTCACGGTCCGCAGGACCCGCACCGAAAGCCCGGGGTCCGCCGAGATGGTCTCCGCGATCTGGGCGGGGGATTTTTCCCCCTCCCGGATCTCCCGCATGGCCTTCATGGCCACCGGGTGGAACGCTGGGAGCTCCGCCCCCTGGAGGGGGACGACCGCGCGCTTCTTGGCCGGTTTTCCCGGGGTGGCCTTTCCCGGGCCTGCGGCCCCGTCCGCCGGGGCCTTTTTCTTCTTCCCGAGTCCAAACATCCGGGGCCTCCTCAATCGGCTCTGCGGGCCATCTTGTTGGCCAGGATGCTGAGGAGCCCCCCCAGTCCGAGATACCCGAGGATCACCTCGATCACGGCGAGCACCTGGGCGGCGGCCGTGGCGGGTACCACGTCGCCGTAGCCCAGGGTCGTGAGGGTGACGATGCTGTAGTAGAACGGGGTGAAGACGGTGGGGTGGTCGCCGGGGTCGATGCCGACCAGGAGGTAGAGGCATCCGAACACCAGGGCGAGCCCGAGGTTCCACAGGCCCCACCGCCACAGGCTCCGGCCGCAGTCGGAGGTGAGCCACCACAGCCGGTACAGGAACTCGTGCCAGCGGCTCTGCCGGCGAAACTCGTAGAGGTAGTTTTCGTCGAGCACGTGGCGCCGGAAAAGGTACGCGCCGGTGAAGTCCACGTCGCGCACGTCCACCCCGATCCAGGTGGCGGAGCGGAACCCCTTGAGTCCGCGCATGCGGGCGTTCCGAAGGTCGGCGCCGGTGAACGTGGCCCCGGAGACGTCGGCGAGCGCAAAGTCCGCCCCCCGCAGGTCGGCACCGGAGAAGTCGGCCCCCAGGAGTTCGGCCTCGCGGAACCGGGCGCCGGACGCCTTGGCCGCCCGGAAGTCGGCGTTGTGGAGTCCGGCTCGGGTGAAGGTGGCGAGTTCGAGGTCGGCTCCGAAGAAGATCGCCTCCTCCGCGTCGGTTTCGCCGAAACCGGCCCGCCGGGCCCGGCAGCCGTTCAGGTGGGCCCCGCGGAGATCTGCGCCCAGGAGTTCGGCGCCCTCGAGGTTCGCCTTGCTGAGGTCGGCCCCGACGAACGACGCCCCGTTCAAGGTGGCCCCGCTGAGGTTCGCCCCGGAGAGATCGGCGTGGGAGAAGTCGTGCCCGGCGAGATCGAGTCCCGAGAGGTCCTCCCCTGCCAAGCGGATGCCCCGGAGATCCCGTTCCTCTCCGCTCTCGGTCCAGATCGAGCGCTGGGAGCTCCGAAGCCGCTTCAACACTCGGTCACGGGCCGATGTGCCGGTCTCATCCGCCAGGAGCCACCGGGCCGTCAGGGGGCCCAGTTGCTCGGGCGGGAGCGACCAGGGGTGTTGCGCCGCGTCGGGGGCGGTACGCATAGGGGCTGCTGCTCCGGGTCGACGGGGGTGCTCGGGAGGTGGCGTCGTCCGGCACCCTCATCGGCCAACCTCGAAGGGTTCTTGAGAAGGAAGGATCGGCGGGGGAAACGGGGGGCGCGGGACTTCACCCGGCGGCCCGATCCGTCGGGCCTTCAGCCGGCGCGCTCCACCCAGCCCCGGAGGCCCTTGAGGGTGTTGCCGAAGAAGTAGCGCTCCCGTTCCCGGACGTCTTCCGGCAGCGTCGCAAAGGGGGCGAACCGGGGATCGGTGCGAAGGAGGTCCCGGAACACGGCCTCCTCGAAGGCCGGCCCCTCGAGGTGCCGGTGGGCCCGGACCGCCTCGACCCAGCGGTCGAGCTGGTCACCGGCGGCGGCCAGGACCCCGTCCGGGTCCGGGACGGCCCCGTAGTGGCCGAGGCACGCGAGCTCTCCGCCCAGGTCGCGGGCCCGGGCCAGGGTCTCCCGGTACACGTCGTGCCGAAACGGCGGCGGGGTGGCGGGGCGCCAGCAGTCCTCGCCCGGTCCGGGGGCGCGGACCCCGGCGAGTTCCCCCACGAAGAGCCAGGGGCCCACGCGGAACGCCAGGTGGTGGGGGGCGTGGCCCGGGGTTTCGAGGCATTGGATCCGAAACCCGGCGGCCTCGAGCTCGTCGGGCGAGGCCAGGTTTCCCGGGGGCACGGGGGCGATGGGCCCGTAGGCCTCGGCCAACCGGCCCAGGACCTTTCGGGAGCCGTCCCACAGGGCCGCGGGGTCGGCCAGGTGGGGCGCGCCCTTCCGATGGCACACGACCACCGCGTCCGGATGCTCGCGGACCAACAGCCCGGCCCCGCCGGCGTGGTCGATGTGGATGTGGGTCAGGGCGACGGCGTCGAGCCGCTCCACCCCCAGGGCCCCCAGCGCCTCCCGGAGCGCCGGGATGGCGGCCGCCGGCCCGGGATCCACCACGACGGCCCGGCTCCCCCGCCGGAGCACCCAGGCGCTCAGGAACTGCCGGAACCCTTCCAGACCGGGAAGATCCAGGTCCACCAGGAACAGGTCTCGCTCCACCTCGTGCACGGCCACGGGGCTCTCCTTTCGCGTTCGTTTCGGCACCGAACCCCCCCGGTTCTATCGCGGTCGTGGCGGGTAGCACAACGAAAAACCGCCCCGCCGGACGCGGGGTCCGGCGGGGCGGCGGGGTTTGCGGGATGCCCGCGCGGCTCAGGCGGCCTGGAGGATCGCCTGGAGATCCTCGTCCGGGGTGGAGATCGGCTTGATGTCGAAGTTGTCCACGAGCACCTGGAGCACGTTGGGGGTGATGAACGCGGGCAGGCTGGGCCCGAGCCGGATCCCCTTGATCCCGAGGTGCAGGAGCGTGAGCAGGATCGCCACGGCCTTCTGCTCGTACCAGGAGAGCACCAGAGACAGGGGCAGATCGTTCACCCCGCAGTTGAAGGCGTTGGCGAGCGCCACGGCGATCTGCACGGCCGAGTAGGCGTCGTTGCACTGGCCCACGTCCAGGAGCCGCGGGATGCCGCCGATGTCACCGAGTTTCTTGTCGAAGAACCGGAACTTCCCGCAGGCCAGCGTGAGCACCACGGTGTCGGCCGGGGTCTTCTCCACGAACTCGGTGTAGTAGTTCCGGCCGGGCTTCGCGCCGTCGCAGCCGCCCACCAGGAAGAAGTGCTTGATCGCGCCGGCCTTCACGGCCTCGATCACCTTGTCGGCCACGCCGAGCACCGCGTTGCGGGCGAACCCCACCATGACCGAGCCCTTGTCGGCGTCCTCGGCGAACCCGGGGAGTTCCAGGGCCTTCTGGATCACCGGTCCGAACTCGCCGTTCGGGACGTGGATCACGCCGGGCCAGCCCACCAGCCCGGTGGTGAAGATGTTCCCCTTGTAGTTGTCCTGGGGTTCCTGCAAACAGTTCGTGGTCATCAGGATCGCGCCGGGGAACGCCGCGAACTCCCTCTTCTGGTTCTGCCAGGCTGTGCCGTAGTGGCCGTAGAAGTGGGGGTACTTCTTGAGCTCGGGGTAGCCGTGGGCCGGAAGCATCTCGCCGTGGGTGTACACGTAGATGCCCTTGTCCTTGGTCTGCTCCAGGAGGTCGGCCAGGTCCTTGAGGTCGTGGCCCGACACCAGGATGGCCTTGCCCTTCTTGTGGCCCAGGGGCACCTCGGTGGGCACGGGGTGGCCGAACCGGCCCGTGTTCCCGGCGTCCAGGAGCTCCATGGCCCGCAGGTTCGCCTCGCCGGTCTTAAGCGCAAGGCCCACCCAGTCCTGGAGCCCGAGGCTCTTGTCGGTGATCTTCGAGAGCGCCTCGTGGATGAAGGCGTAGACGGCGTCATCCTCCTGGCCGAGGATCGCGGCGTGGTCGGCGTAGGCCGCCACCCCCCGGATGCCGTAGAGCGTGATCTCCTGAAGGCTCTTCACGTCCTCGTCGCGGTCGGCGTCGATGGGGAGCCCGACCTCTTCGCCCTGCTTGACCATGCCGGCCTCGTCCGCCGCCGGCTGGAAGCTTGCGGCGGGGTCGGCGAACGTGGTGATACCGCCTGCGGCGGCGACCTTCTGCTTCAGGGCCTCGCGCCGCTCCACGGCCTCGCGGATCCAGGTCACGAACCGGGCCGGATCGAAGTCCACGTTGGTCAGCGTGGAGAAAATGGCCTGGGCGGTGAACCGGTTTACCTCGGGGTCCACGACCCCAACCTTCCGGCCCGCGGCCGCCACGGCCGAGAGGCCCCGGACGGCGTAGGTGAGAAGGTCCTGGAGCGCGGCGACCTCGGGGGATTTCCCGCAGACGCCCCACTTGGTGCAGGCTTTACCCTGGGCGGTTTGTTCACACTGGTTGCAGAACATGGCGTACCTCCTCGAAACGATGGGGTGGGAAACGGCTCTTCCTCGGAACGGCGCCGATCATACGGGGTCGGGCGCCCCGTTCCCTTGAGCCAGGTCAAAGATGCCAGGGTTTTCGAGGAGGGCAAGGAAAGGCTGGGAGGCAAGGCGGCGGGCCCGGAGCCGACCGAGGGGACCAGGGAACGCGCGGCCGGGATGTCCCACCGTCCTAACGTCCGAACGTCCCAGCGTCCCGACGGTCTCTACGTCTTGCCCCCCGTGACCCACCAGTCGGAGTCCTTATCGAACCACCAGGCCGAGGAGTCGCGGGCCAGGATCCGCTGGGCCAGGTCGCGGGCCACGTCGGTCTTGAGCCTCTTGAGGCTGAAGGGGATCCACTCCTCCGCATTCCGGTTTCCTACGTCCAGGTGTTCCTTGAGTTGGAGGAGCATCTCCAGGTGATCCGCATCTTTTGCGAGGACCGCCTCCGGGGTGCTCTGGGCCCGGAACTCCCGAAGGAGTTCGGCCACCTCGCTTCCGAAGGGAAGCCCCCGGGTCAGGTCTTCGGTGGCCCGGTCTTCGTCGGCGCGCACGTACTTCTGGTTCATGTAGTTGAGGTCGCCGGTGCGCGCCTCGGTGAGGTCGTGCAGCAGGGCCATCCGCACTACCCGGTCCACATCGATTCCCGGGGAGAGCTGGGCGAGCACGTAGGCGATCAGGGTCGTCCGGTAGGCATGCTCGGCCACGCTCTCCGTGCCCGAGCCCAGGAACTGCCAACCCGTCCGAGGGGTGCGTTTGAGCATGCCCGCCTCGAACAGGAAATCGGCGATTCGGTCCATGGGGTCCGCTCCTTGTCGTCCGAGCCGTGGGGGACCAAGTGTACGAAACCCGGGGCGGCTCTACCACCCCTGCGGCTTTTCGCGCCGGAAAGGGCGGAAAACCGGGGACTCCTTGACCGATTGCCGCGGTTCCCGTATACAACCCACGAACCCGACACGCCGGGGCCCGAGCCATGCCAGACCGCACCTGCACCCTCCCCGAGATCCTCCGCCGCCTCGACCACCCGGACCTGCCCTGGGCCCTGGAGTGCGTGTTCACCACCTTCAACCGGTTGATGGCCATCGACCCCAACCAGTCGTGGCGGAAGATCCTCTACGACGCGGCCCGGGTGATCGTGGAGTTCCTGGGCGCCCGGGGGGCCTCGATCCGGCTCTACGATCCGCGGCTCAACCAGATGGTCTCGTTCGGCTCGTTCCACATGGCCGAGGCCGAGCGGGAGGTGGCGATCCCCTTCGAGGAGTCCGTGGCCGGGCGGGTGGTGGCCACCCAGAGGGCCCACACCGTGCCCGACATCGAAAGCGATCCGGCTTACCGGAACAAGGCGGTGTTGAAACACGGCCTGCGGTCGCTCCTCGCGGTGCCCCTTTCGATTCCCCGGTTCGACCCCCGGGCCCCCGACGTACAGGGGGCGATCCAGATCTATTACGCCGAGGCGAACCGGAAATTCACGGCCACCGAGATCGAGGTGGCCCAGCTCATGGCCCAGCGGGTGAGCTACGTGGTGGCCCGCAAGCAGATCCTCGACCTTCGGCGCATGAACGAGAAGAAGGAGTGGATCGTCGAGCGGATCTTCGCGAAGCTCTCCCAGGACCGGGGCATTAAGCTCAAGGATCTCTTTCAGCCGGCGGTGGAGGAGCTCCAGGACATCATCCGGATCCAGAGCTGCAGCCTGTTCGCGGTGAACGAGGACGAGACGGAGGCGGTCCTGGAGGCCGGGTGGCCGGTGGAGGGCGGGTACCACACCATCGGGAAGACCTTCCGGCTCGCGGAGCACCCGTACCTGAACGCGGTGGTGCGCCAGGGGCTCCCCACGGGCGATTTCGAGGCCGAACGGGTGCACCCCTCGTACCTTCTCATTAAGGACCCCCAAAAGAGCTTCCTCGTCACGGCAGACCTCCGACAGTTCTGCCGGACCCACGGGATCCACTCGATCCTGTACGTGCCCCTGCGGCTGGCCGACCGGGTCCGCTACATCCTGGTGTTCGACGCCGTGGACCGCCGACGGTTCTTCACCGACGAGGAGATCGAGATCCTCACCTTCTTCGGCAAACAGCTCACCCAGGTGCTGGAGATCGAGCGGCTCGACGACATCCTCCACGACTTCAAGAACCCGGCCATCGCCGTGGCCGGGTTCGCCCGCCGGGTGCGGCGGATGCTGGAGGCGGGCGATGACCGCAGGGACGAGATGCTCCGGTACCTCGACGTGGTGATCCGCGAGGGCACCCGGCTCCAGGAAATGGCCCTGAGCCTGTACCCCGTGAGCCGGCCCGAGGCCCTGGATCTCTCGGAGGTGGTCCGTGACCGGGTGGCCGTGAACACCGAAGCGATCCGGGAACAGCGCCGGGCGGGGGTGGAGACCGACGCCGGCAGCCTCGAGCCCGAGCTCTGGGTGCGCGTGCGGCGGTTGGCGCTGGAGCGGGTGCTCGACAACCTCCTGAACAACGCCACCAAGGCCATGCCGGCCACGGGCGGCACCCTCACCGTGCGAACCTTTGGAAACGGCGACCGGGTCCACGTGGAGATCTCGAACCCCGGCCGGCTGGACCCGGACCAGCTCGAGGCCCTCCGGGCGGCCGACGTGAAGGGGCGGGGACTGGGGATTGTGTACCGCCTGGTAAGGTCCATGGGTGGCACGGTGGATGTGGAGGTGGACCCGGAGAGGGATCTCACCACGTTCCGGGTGACGCTGCCCCGGCACAAGGAGGGCCCCTGATGGCCGACCGGCTAGTGTCGGTGTTCCCCGAGAGGGGCGGGTTTCTCGTGCGGGCGGCTGAGACGACCGAGCTGGTGGAGGAAGCGCGCCGCCGCCACCGGCTTTCGCCGACGGCCACGGCGGCCCTGGGCCGGGCGCTCACGGGCGCGACGCTTTTGGGGAGCCTGCTCAAGGGCGATGCGTCGGTGCTGCTCCAGTGGCGGGGCGACGGGCCCCTGGGAGCCGTGGTGGCCGAGGGCCGGCCGGATCTTTCGGTGAGGGGGTACGTCCAGAACCCGCAGGCCGATCTCCCCTCCCGGGACGGAAAGCTGGACGTCGGGGGCGGGGTGGGGAAGGGGGACCTCGTGGTGGTGCGGGACCTGGGGCTCAAGGAGCCCTACGTGTCCACGGCGCCGATCCAGACCGGCGAGATCGCCGAGGACCTGGCCTACTACCTTCTGACCAGCGAACAGATCCCCTCGGCCGTGGCCCTGGGGGTGTTCGTGGCGCCCGACTACCGGGTGGGGGCGGCCGGCGGCATCCTGGTGGAGGCCCTGCCCGACGCGACCGACGAGGACCTGGACCGCCTGGTGGAGAACTTCGGCCGGCTGGGCGGGGTCACGGATCTCCTGCGGGACGGGGGGCTCGACGCGGTGCTGGAACGGGCGTTGGAGGGCATCCCCTACGAGGTGCGGAACCTGGGCACGCCGGCGTTCCGGTGCCGGTGCAGCCCCGAGCGGCTCGACGCCACCCTGGCCGCGCTGGGGCCCGGCGAGGCCCAAAAACTCCTGGAGGAAGAGGGGGAGATCCGGGTGTCCTGCACCTTCTGCGCCACGGAATGGATCCGCCGGGCCCTGGACGGCCCCTGGGAACGGGCGGACGGCCGGGCGGAGGGATAGCCATCGGTTCACCCCGTTGGGCGCGGATCGGGGGCGGTGAGCCGAGGCCGGGGGGCTTGCGCAAAACCATCTAGGCACCATAATGGTGTCAAATTGGTGCGCTACGGAGGGTGTCATGCCAACGACCCTCACACTCAAAAACGTGCCCGACCGGCTGTACGAGCGGCTCAAAGCCTCTGCCCGGGCCCACCACCGGAGCATCAACGGCGAGGCCATCGCCTGTCTGGAGCGTGTCCTTCTTTCGAACGCGGTGGATCCGGAAGAGCGGGTTGCGAGGGCCCGGCGGTTGCGTGCCGGATTGCGCGCCGAGGGGTTCGATCCGGAGGAGATCGCCGCCGCGATCGACGAGGGCCGTCCGTGATCGTGGTCGACACCAACGCTCTCGCCTACCTCTACCTCCCGACCCGCGAGACCCCTTTGGCCGAGCGGTTGCTGCGGCAAGACCCCGAGTGGGCGGCCCCGTTGCTCTGGAGAAGTGAGTTCCGAAGCGTCCTTTCCCTCTATCTGCGGAAGAACGAGATCGATTTCGCCCGCGCCTACGCCCTCCAGAGGGAGGCCGAGGATCTGATGGCGGGCCGTGAGTACGTGGTGGACTCGTACGAGGTGCTCCGCCTCGTGCGGGAAAGTCCGTGTTCGGCCTACGACTGCGAGTTCGTGGCCCTGGCCGCGGAGCTGGGGTGCCCGCTGGTCACGGCCGACCGGGCCGTCCTACGGGCGTTTCCGGAGTTGGCGGTTTCGCTCGGGAAGGCGGTAGGGGCGTAGGGCGGATTGCGAAGGCGCGGGGGAGCCACAGATGAACACAGAGGAACACAGATCTTGGGCTCCGGGATCCCCGGGTTTGGGGCCGCGGGGAGAGAACGACGCGGCCCCGGTCCACCCCAGGGGTGAAAAATCCGTGTAGATCTGTGTGCATCTGTGACCAAAAGGTCTTTCGCCTCCCAGCTTCCTAACTTCCTAGCTTCCTAGCTTTCCCGCTTCCCAGCGTCATAAAGTCGATCACCTTCCCCAGTTCCAGGTCGCGGATGCCCAGGCACCGGGCGCCCATGGCCTCGGCCAGCACCCGGGCGTAGGCGTAGGAGTGGATCCACGTGAGGTCGGTGTCCACCACGAGGCTCCGGATGCCGGCCCGCCGGATGCGCCGGGCCTGCTCCAGGGCCTCGTCGAAGGGTTCCCGGCCGGCCATGCTGATGTTCGCCTTGCCGTCGGTCAGAAGCACGAGAAGCGGGATTCGGCCCGGGTGCTTGGTGAGCTCCCGGTGAAACGCCTCGAGGCTCTTGGCGAGCGCGAGCGCAAGGGGCGATTTGCCCCCCGTGGGGAGGTCCTTGAGCCGCTGCTGGGCCTGGGCCACGCTCGAGGTGAAGGGGAGCACGAGCCGGGCCTCGGTGCCCCGGAACGCCAGCAGGCCCACCCGGTCGCGCTTCTGGTACGCGTCGGTGAGCAGCGTGAGCACGATGCCCTTGGCCTTGGCCATCACCTCCTCGACCCCCATGGATCCCGAGGCGTCCACGGCGAACAGCAGGCTCACGCCCGAGCGCCGGGTGCGCACCTTCTCCCGGAGGTCCGGGGGCAGCACGGCGATGCCCGTGGGCGGCGCGAGTCCCAGGGCCCGGCGCCGGGGTTGCTCGGGGGCGGCGGCCCGCAGGGTCGCGTCCACGGCGAGGGCTCGGGGTTTGTGTTGGGGGATGCGGGCCCGGATGTAGCGGCCGGCGTCGGGAGCCAGGCGGTTTCGGACCCTGCGGCCCCGGGCCAGGTGCTTTCGGACCTCCCGGTTCACCACGGTGCCCCGCACGAGAAACCGGCCGGTCGCGGCGTACACCCGCTCCGCCAGCACGAGCCGGTCGCCGGCCTTCTTCTCGGGGCTCAGGTGGGCTCTTTTTTTTTATGGGGCGGGTTGTGCTTGGGGGGCTTCTGGGCCTCGCGGGTGCGCTGGATCGAGGAGACCACCTCCTCCTCCGAGAGGATCCGCTCCTCGAAGGGGGTCTTCTTGAGCCGGTGGGCGTACACGAGGCCCGCGGCCTCGGCGATGTCGTCGTCGGTGACCCGGGTGCGGCCCCGGTAGGCCGCGAGCGCCCGGCAGGCCTTGAGCAGCGCGAGATCCGCCCGGTGGCCGTCGACCCCCAGGTCCACGCTCAGGGTGGCGATCACCTCGAGGTCCTCGTCGGTCACCTCCACCCGGGGCAGAAGGTCCTTGGCCCGCACCAGGGCCTCCCGGACCCGGGCGTCGGCCTCGGCCCAGGCCCGCCGGAACCCTTCGGGGTCGGCCTCGTAGGCCCGGCGGCGGCGGATCACCTCGACCCGGTCCTTCGGGTCCCGGATGCCCACCACGTCCACGCACAGGCCAAACCGGTCGAGGAGTTGGGGCCGGAGTTCCCCCTCCTCGGGGTTCATGGTGCCCACCAGCACGAACCGGGCCGGGTGCCGCACCGACACGCCCTCGCGCTCCACGTGGTTCACCCCCATGGCGGCCGCGTCGAGGAGCACGTCCACGATGTGGTCGTCCAGGAGGTTCACCTCGTCCACGTAGAGGATGCCCCGGTTCACCCGGGCGAGCACCCCGGGCTCGAAGGCCTTCTCGCCGGTCTTGAGGGCCCGCTCGATGTCGATCGAGCCCACCACCCGGTCCTCCGTGGCGCCCACGGGCAGATCCAGCACGGCCATGGGCCTTCGGGCCTCCGGCAGCGCCTCGCCGGCCACCCGGCGCTCCCGGCACCGCGCGCACATCTCCTCGGGCCGGGTGGGGTGGCAGGAAAAGGGGCAGTCGGCCACCACCGGGATCTCGGGCAGGAGTTGGGCCAAGGCCCGCACGGCCGTGGACTTGGCCGTACCCTTCTCCCCCCGGATCAGGACCCCGTCGATCGTGGGGTCGATCACGTTGAGGACCAGGGCGAGCTTCATCCGGTCCTGGCCCACCAGGGCCGAGAACGGGAACACGTGGCTGTGGGGCATGGGCCTCCTCCCTCGGGAATGCGAAGGGGAGGTATGCTAGCACGACGGCGGGGCCGATGTGAGGGGCTCTCCACCTCGTTCCCGGGAAGCCCCCATCGGCCCCGGGGGGGCTTGCGGTGCAGGAACCAGGGATCAGAGGACGGAGGGCAGGGGGAAAGGCGCGTGGCCGTACCAGAGGTCAGAGTGCAGAAGACGGTGGACAGGGGAACCCGTTGCCCGGAGTAGGAACGCTCGCGTTTTCGTTCTCGGACTTCCCCGGCGTTTCAGAAGTCTGACCCCTGGTACCCGAATCGCAGCCCCCCAGCCGCTCCCGGCAATATTTTCCTGAAGGAATTAGCGAGCCGTTCAGCCTTCCAACCTCCCAGCCTTCCAGCCTCCTAGCGGAACTCACCCCGCCGCCTCCTCGATCATCGCCAGGATCTCCCCCTCCACCTCCCGGGCCACCCCGGCCACGGCCCCGGCCTTCGGGAAGACCTCCAGGAGTTTCGTGGGGAGCAAGGTGCCGATCCTCGTCTTTCCCCCCTCCTCGTACACCGTGATCCGGCAGGGCAGGGCCAGGCTCACCTCCATGTCGGCTCCGAGCACCTCGGCCGCCCGGTGGGGGTTGCAGACCTCGAGGATCCGGCACTCCCGGGGGAACTCCACCCCCTTCTCCCGCATTTTCGCCCGCAGGTCGTAGGTGTGGAGCACCCCGAACCCGTGGCGCTTCACGGCCTCCGTGAGGTCGGCGACAGCGGTTCCCACGCTCTTGTCGGTCTCGACGATGTGGATCATGGCTGGCCTCCTTCCCGTTGGGCGCCGCACGTCGGGGGGTCAGCGGAACCGGTTTCGCCGGTAGTAGAAGAAGTACCGGGCCCGGTCGCCTTGGATGGAGATCCGGGTTCGCTCCCGCAAGGTGTCCAGTTCCCGGGCGCGCCGCAATTTTTCCAGAGCCTCCCGCTCCTTTTCCGCCTGAAGCCCCGAGGCGGCGGCTTCGGATTCGGCCTCCACCGCCTTCAGGGCGATTCGGCCCCGGAGCAGCACGTCGAGGGCCATCTCCCGGGTCATATTCATGGCCACCAGGTAGCCGGGGCGCACGTAGTCGTAGATCGCCGGGTCCACGTCCAGGTAGAACTCGTCGCCCAACACGCGGGTCACCTGGCCGCGGCCCACGTACCGACCGTCGAGGGCGTAGAGGTCCACCGCCGCGTCGGGGTAGAGCACGCCGCGCAACACGAGGCCGAGATAGCGTGGCCGGGTCGCGGCCTTGCGCACGATGGCCCCGTAGGCCGGCGGGGCCACCTCCTCCTGGGGGGCGAACCAGGAAGCCCGGATCTCTGCGAGCCGGCCGGACTTCTCCAACCGCCCCAGGGCCCGGTCCAGTTCCGCCACGAGGGAGGCGTCCCCCTTGCGGGCGGCGAGGTGGTACTCCTCCTCGAAGATCACCAGGTCCGGGATCTCGAACCCCCGGCCCCGCACCGCGGCCAGCAGATCGACCAGAATCGCCTCGTCGGCGATAAAGGCGTCGATCTCGCCGGCGAGGAGGGCCTCGATCCCCTGGAGGTAGTCGTCGACCGGGATGATGCGGCTGACCTGGCACCGCTCCCGCGCGCAACTCTCCGAGAACGTGCCGACCACCGCACCGATTCTTTTGCCCGCCAGGTCCTCGTGGGTGCGGATAGTCCCCGCCCGCGCGAGGAGCTTCTGGCCGGACACGAGGTAGTGCTCCGTGAAGGCCACAAGGGCGCCCCTGGGTTCGGTATGCGTAAGCCCCGTCACCACGTCCACCTCCCCGTCGATCAGGGCGGCGAGCCGGTCGGTGCCGCTCACGGGGCGCAGGCGCGCCCGCACCCCGAGTTCCCGGGCCAGGGCCCTCGCCACGTCCACGTCGTACCCGGCAAGTTGCCCGGTGTCCGGTTCCCGAAACGCCAGGGGCGGGTCGTCCTCGGGTACCCCTACCACCAACACCCCGGTTCGCTTCACGCGGTCCAGGGTGGTCTGGGCGGCGGAGGGCAGGGCCGCCGCGAGAAGGAGCAGCAGGATGGCGGCAAGACGTACGGATCTCGTGTTCATGGACGGCCTCCTCCGGGCCGGGGCGGCGTTCAGCGCACGTACCCGTGTTCGAGGTTCAGGATGGACTGGCGCTCCCCGATGTAGTCGTTGAAGGTGGTCTCGAAGTCGAAGCTGAGCCCGACCTGGACCGTGTGTTCCCGGTCGAACCCCACGGCATCGGCAAGATCTCCGGTGCGTTGGGTGTACTGGTATTGCACCAGGAGGCCCACGCCGTCGCCGAGGCGGTACTGGAGGGTGGGCACCGCGCTCCACTCCGCCGCGTCCTCGTCCCGGTAGTCCTTGTAGGCCGCGGTGAGCCCGGCCTTCCACCGCAGGAGCTGGAAGGTGGCGTGGCGGTAGTTCACGGCCGCCACCACGGAGAGGGCCTCGGCCGCGGCCCGGCCCCGCTCCGTCGTGAGGTCCGGGTCCCCGGCGCCCGTGTCGTAGATCACCTGGGCCATGGCCTCCCAGTGGTCCAGGGGGTCCATGGTGAGGTTCACCACGCCGCCGGCGAGGAACGCGTGCTTCCAGGTGTCGCCGTCCCGGTCCACGCGCTGGGCGTCCCACCCGAACCCGAGCTGCCGCAGCCGGCCGGCGAACCGCAGGGCCTCCGGCCGGGTGAACTGAACCTGCAACCCCCCCGAGTTCAAGTCGAACTCCTCCTTCACCTCTCCCGCCTCATCGGTCTCGATGCGCTGGGCGAGGTACCCCGTGGCCTGGAGGAAGCGCTCGGGCCAGAACAGATCCAGGGCCAGGTGGTTCCCGAACTGGTGGTACTCCTCGGTGTTGGAGGCGGAAAACCCGTTCTGGATCTCGGTGAACCCGAGGAGGTCGTCGTCGCGCAGGGTGGGGAACTCGACGAGGAAGTTCCGGAGCTTTGTGCGGCCCAGCTCCACCTGGTAGGTTCGGTCCCACAGGAACGCGTACACCTGGTGGAAGAACACCGTGTCCTGGAAGTCGGCGTCGGGGTCGGGGAACTCGAGCCCCACCACGGCCCCGCCCACGCTCTTGTCGAAGAGCCGGCGGTCGGCCCGCAGAAGCAGGCTCGTGTCGGCCACGTTGACGTCGTACCGGTCGTCGTCGCCGCGGCCGGAGCCCTCGGCCCAGGTGGCGTCCAGGGTCGAGATCAGGCGCCCGCCCAGGGTGAGCCGGGGCATCACGGTGGCGCCGAGGTCTTTGGCGTCCACGCCGGGGGCCGCCGCGACCAGGAGCGCGGCGGTGGTGGTCAGCATCGTCCGGAATCGCATCGTCCGCTTCTCCTCGTTCGGAACCGCGCTCACTCGTCCAGGGCCACCCGGGGGGTGTAGGGCCCCTCGAACCCCTCGTAGGTGAGCACCGTGAGGGCGCCCCCGGGGTACACCCCGTTGTTGGTCGCCCGCCGGGTGTCGTGGTCGTGGAAGGTCCAGTACCCGGGGTTGTCGCCGTGGATCACGATGTCCACGGTTTTCCCCGGGGAGACGCGCACGGTGTTCTCCCGCACCGGCTCGGCCAGGTCGTTTCCGTCCACGGCCACGGTGTAGAACTGGTGGCCGTGCAGGTGCATGTAGTGTTCCACCATGCCGGCGTTGATGAGGCGCACCCGGATCCACTCCCCCTCCCGGATCAGCAGGGGGGCGGTGGCGGGGTAGCTCTTCCCGTTGATGGCGAAGAAGTTGAAGTTGAGGTGGGGCCCCTCGCCGGCCATGCGCTGGAGGGTGTAGGGCGGGATGTACCCCTCCTCGATCGCCCGGAGATACTGCGAGTAGCCCCGGAACGTGGCCAGGGTGCGCTCGTCGAGTTTCCCCAGCGCCATGAGGCGCATGCGTTCCTTCATGCGCTGGAGCATGCGGTTGAGTTCCTCCCGCATGAAGTTGAGGTCGAAGCTCTCCAGGATGAGCACGTAGTCCCGGGTGTACGGGAACCTCTGGCGCACCGGGTCGTCGGGCCGCTCGATCAGAAACGCGCCGTGCATGCCCGACTGCATGTGGAGCACCGTGCCCCAGTGGCAGTGGTAGAACCGGGTGCCCCCCGGCCTGGCCTGGAACCGGTACACGAAGGTCTGGCCCGGCCGTACGGGGTCCTGGGTGACCCAGGGCACCCCGTCCATAGTGTAGGGCACGTCGATGCCGTGCCAGTGGATGGTGTGCATGAGTTCGGTGCGGTTCTTGAACCGGACCTCGACCCAGTCGCCCTCGTTCACCCGGAACGTGGGGCCGGGCACCATGCCGTTGAACGCCAGCATATGGGCCTCGACCCCCGGAAGGATCTCGTGGCGGACGATCCGGATGTCGAGGTGGAACACCTTGTACTCCACCTCCGAGGGCGAGGGGGCGCCCGGCGGCTCCACCACGGCGGGCACCCCGGGCATGGGGGCCTCGACCACGCCGCCCATGGCGTGGCCGTGCATCCCGCCCATGGCCCCTTGGGCCGGCGGGGGGGCGCCCGGGGGCGGTTCGCCCGGCCGCAGGAGGGCCGGGGCGTGGAGGGGCACCTCGTCGGGCCCCAACCCGGCCAGGGCCGGCCGGGGCAACCACTCGGCGGCCCGGCCCGTGGCGGCTGCGGCGGTGCCGGCGGCCACGGCGAGCCCGGTCCGGAGGAACGCGCGGCGATCGATCGGTTTAGGCATGCCAGACGACTCCTGGGGAAATGGTGTGAAGGTGGGGGAAACCTACCACGGCCAGTGCCCCCGGTCAATCGGAGGGGAGCAAGCCGCGTGCCGGCCCGGGGCGCCGGCCGCCAGCGGGCCGGGAACGGGTTGTCGGGGACACTCCTACGGCTGTGGCGACTATTCCCCACCGGGACCACGAAACGTCGGCGCCTCCCGCCGGCGGGTACCCGATTCCCCGGCACGGGGTATGCTAGGATAACGTCCGAACATACGGAGGGCGATGATGAAGCGCAGCGCAAAGGGGGTTCTCGTCGGAGTGCTGCTGTGGGGCGCCACCGTGCCGGCCTGGGCGACCCATCCCGTGCTGGGCGGGGGCTCGGGAAAGGGCGCGGGCCCGCTGGTGACGCCGGCGGCGGGCAATCTGGGCCCCGGACGGGGGGCCCTGGATCTGCAGGTGGACCATCTCGTCTTTGACACCTTCGGGGAGGGCCGGCTTCGCCGGTTCGCCGAACGGGACCGGGAGGTGCACGACCTGGAAAGCGTCACCACCTACACCCTTTCGGCCAGCTACGGCCTGGGCCGGTTCGTCACGGTGCACCTGGGCGTTCCCTACGTGGTGCGGCTCGGGATCGAGGAGTCGGAACCGCCCGACGAGGTCCACCGCCACGGCGACGCCCGGGGCGTGGGGGACGCGGCCGGGCACCTGCACGTGCGGCTTTTCGGTTCGGAGCCGTGGGGCCTCGAGGCGACCGGGATCCTCGCCCTCAAGGCGCCCACGGGCCAGACCCGGGTGCGGGACCGGGAGGGGGAGCGGTTCGAGGCCGAGTTCCAGCCGGGCACCGGGTCGTGGGATGTCACGGCCGGCGCCGCCGTGAGCCAGGCCTACGGCCCGTTTTCGCTCCACGGTTCGGTGAGGTACACCTGGGTGACCGAGGGAACCCAGAGCACCGACCTGGGCGACCGGCTGAACTACGATCTCGCGTTCGTGGTGCGGGTGCCGCCCCCTTTGCGGGTGGATCTGGCCCTCGAGGCCAACGGGCTTTGGCAGGCCAAGGAGAGGGTTTCGGGCGAGGAGGATCCGGACAGCGGGGGCGGGGTGCTCCTCGTCTCGCCCGGCGTGCGCTTTCGGCTCCACCCGCGGTTCAACGCGTACGTAGCGGCCGGGTTCCCCGTGTGGCAAGACCTCAACGGCGACCAGAACAAGGTCCGCTTCCGGGTGCTCGCCGGCGCCGGCGGCGCGTTCTGAAAGTAGGGGCCGTGCGGAGAGAACAGGGGTACGGGGCCGCTTCTACAGGTTCGGATGGGGGGCGACGCGGGAATCAGGAAAGATTTTCGCGTCCCGGCGTCCCACCGTCCCAGCGGGAGTTTCACAAAAAATGGAGGGCCGGATGCAAACGGGATTCGTCCGTCGGTTCGTATGGTTTGGGGTGCTCTTGGTCGTGGGGGGCTGCGCCGGCGCGGCGTTCGCGCCCCTCACCCGGATCGACACCAAGGTCCAGGGGTTCACCAAACACTACGCCGAGAGCTTTTTCGAGATCGGGGAACACCGCGTGTTCAGCGTGGAACTCGAAACCACCCCCGAACGGCTCCGGGTGGGCCGCAACCGGTTCGAGTTGATCGTCCACCACGCCGAGATGGGCGACGTGGAGGGGGCGACGGTGCGGGCCGTGGCCCGGGGGCCGTCGGGCCAGGAGGTGCGGCCGAAGATCTGGGAGGTGGAATACGGGGCGTACGAGGTGACCGGCCTCGAGTTGGACGAGCCGGGCCGGTGGACGTTCACCGTCGAGGTGGAGCGGGGCGGGCTCGCCGACCGGGTGCGGTTCGAACTCCCGGTGTCGGCGGGCGCGCGATGACGCGGGGGAAAGGAGGCCTGCCGTGAACGGAAAGCGATCCGCGGTCGTGGTCGTGGCGGCGCTTCTCGTGGGGGGAGCGGCCGGCCCGTCCCGGGCCGCCGGGAACCTGAGCCTCGGGATCGGGCTGGACGTGCAGACCGGGGACTACGGAACCGGCGAGACCACCGACGCCTGGTCCGTCACGGTTCAGGCGCGCTACCGGCCCGCGCCCCGGTGGAGCCTGGAGGTTTCGGTGCCGTACCTCTACCAGTCGGCCAGCACCACCACGACGACGGCCGGCGGCATGCGCTTCGACGTGGAGTCGGATCGGCGGTCCCCGGCCACGGGCGGGAGCGCCGTGATGGACTCCCGGCGCCACGGGGCCGGGAACGTCGACACGGTGACCGAGGCGCAGGAGGGCCTGGGCGACGTGGCCGTGGGGGTGTCGTATTCCCTGATCGAGGAGTCGGACGCCGTTCCCGAGATCCGGGTGTCGGCCGATGTCAAGGTGCCGACGGCGGACGAGCGAAAGAACCTCGGCACCGGGGAATGGGACCTCGAGGTGGGGGCGGAGGCGGCCAAGATCCTGGGCGACTGGGATCTCTTCGGGTCGGCCCGCTACGTGTTCCAGGGCGAGTCCGAGGCGTTCGGGCTCCGGGACTTCGGCGCGATCGAGGCCGGCCTGGGCCGGTTCGTCACCGACGTGGCCGAGGTCTGGACCTCGGTCTTCTGGGCCTCGGCGCCCTCGGAGTACGCGGGCCCCTCGGCCGAGGTCCGGCTCGGTCTCGACGTCGGCTTTCCCTCCGGGTTCGGCCTGGGCGGCTACGTCTCCAAGGGCGTGACCGACGGTGCGCCGGACTACGGCGCGGGCGTGACCGCCTCGGTCACGTTTTGATCGCCTCCGTCGGGGAACTACAGCCGCAGGCTTCGTAGCCGGAGCGCGTTGCCCACCACGGACACCGAGCTGAAGCTCATGGCCGCGGCGGCGATCATGGGGCTCAGCAGGATCCCGAACGCCGGGTACAGCACGCCGGCTGCGATGGGCACCCCGAGGCTGTTGTAGGCGAAGGCCCAGAAGAGGTTCTGCTTGATGTTCCGCATGGTGGCCCGGCTCAACCTCCGGGCCCGCACGATGCCCCGCAGGTCGCCCTTCACCAGGGTCACCCCGGCGCTCTCCATGGCCACGTCGGTGCCGGTGCCCATGGCGATGCCGATCTGGGCCTGGGCCAGGGCCGGGGCGTCGTTGATGCCGTCGCCGGCCATGGCCACGAACCGGCCCTCGTCCTGGAATTTCTTGACGACGTTCGCCTTGTCCTCGGGCAGCACTTCGGCCACCACCTCGTCGATGTCGAGCTTTCGGGCCACGGCCTCCGCCGTGGTGCGGCTGTCGC
Source organism: Deferrisoma palaeochoriense (assembly GCF_054656955.1). Classification (NCBI taxonomy): domain Bacteria; kingdom Pseudomonadati; phylum Thermodesulfobacteriota; class Deferrisomatia; order Deferrisomatales; family Deferrisomataceae; genus Deferrisoma; species Deferrisoma palaeochoriense. Next base: position 7,299 of record NZ_BAAHXI010000034.1, on the reverse strand, counting down.
CGGTGAGCATGACGATCCGGATCCCCTCGGCGTGGAGTTCCCGAATCGCCTCGGGGGTCGTCTCCTTCACCGGGTCGGTGACCCCGAGAAGCCCCGCCGCTTTCCCATCCACGGCCACGAACATCACGGTCTGCCCCTCGGCCCGCAGGGCCTCGGCGCGGCCGGCGAGCGGGCCCGGGTCGATGCCCAGGTCGTCCAGGAGGTTCTTGGTGCCGAGCACCACCTCGGCCCCGTCCGCGCGGCCCCGTACGCCTTTGCCGGTGATCGACTCAAACCCTTCCACGGCCGCCGGCTCGACGCCCCGGTCCGCCGCGCCGGCCACGATGGCGGCGGCCAGGGGGTGTTCGCTGGCCCGCTCCAGGCTGGCCGCCAGGCGCAGAAGCCTCGCCTCGTCCATCCCCTCCGCCGGTTCCACGGTCACGAGCCGGGGTTTGCCCTCGGTCAGGGTGCCGGTCTTGTCCACCACCAGGGTGTCCACCTTGCGCATGTGCTCAATGGCCTCGGCGTTCTTGAAGAGCACGCCCACCGTGGCCCCCTTGCCCGTGGCCACCATGATCGACATGGGGGTCGCGAGCCCCAGGGCGCAGGGGCAGGCGATGATGAGCACGGCCACGGCGTTGATGAGGGCGTGGGCCAGGCGGGGTTCCGGGCCGAACCCGGCCCAGACGACGAAGGTGATCCCCGCGATCAGCACGACCGCGGGCACGAAGTAGCCTGCCACCTGGTCGGCCAGCTTCTGGATCGGGGCCCGGCTGCGTTGGGCCTCGGCCACCATGCGCACGATCTGGGCGAGCAGGGTCTCCGCTCCCACCCGTTTGGCCTCCATCACGAACGAGCCGGTGGCGTTCACCGTGGCCCCGGTGACGGGGTCGCCCGGGCCCTTCTCCACCGGGATCGGCTCCCCCGTGATCATGGACTCGTCCACGTTCGACCGCCCCTCCACCACCACCCCGTCCACCGGCACCTTCTCGCCGGGCCGCACGCGGAGCCGGTCGCCGGGCTTGACCCGGTCCAGGGGGACGTCCGTTTCGGTGCCGTCGGGAAGCACCAGCCGGGCCGTTTTGGGGGCGAGCCCCAGGAGGGCCTTGATCGCCGCGCCGGTCTGGCTGCGCGCCTTGAGTTCCAGCACCTGTCCCAGGAGAACCAGGGTCACGATGACGGCGGCGGCCTCGAAATACACGGCCACCTGGCCGGCCTCGTCCCGGAACGACGCGGGGAAGAGGTCGGGGAAGAGGGCGGCGACGACGCTGTAGGCGTAGGCCACGCCGGTGCCGAGCCCGATCAGGGTGAACATGTTGAGGCTTCGGTTCACCACCGACTGCCAGCCGCGCACGAAGAACGGCCAGCCGCCCCACAGGATCACCGGCGTCGCGAGGAGGAGTTCGATCCAGGTCAGGGTTCGGCCGGCGGCGAGTCCTTCGAGCGGCCGGCCAGGCAGCGCGTCGGCCATGGCGATCAGGAACACCGGCACGGTGAGCACCAAGCTCACCCAGAACCGGCGGCGCATGTCGCGCAGTTCGGGGTTCTCCTCCTCCCCGGCGTCGGGCACCCGGGGCTCGAGGGCCATGCCGCAGATGGGGCACGACCCGGGTTCGCTCTGGACCACCTCGGGGTGCATGGGACACACGTACTCTGTGGGGCCCGTTCCGGGGGCGGCGGGGAGCACCGGTTCCAGGGCCATGCCGCATTTGGGGCACGGGCCGGGGTTGTCCGCCACCACCTCGGGGTGCATGGGGCAGGTGTACCCGCCCCCCGGGGTGCCGGCCGGGTGGGGTTCCGGCGCCCTCGGCCGCGCGCCCAGATAGGCCTCGGGGTCGGCCCGGAACGTTTCCAGGCAATGGGCGCTGCAAAACGCATAGGTCGCGCCCCCGTGGGTGTGCCGGTGTTCGGCCGTCTCCGGATCCACGGCCATCCCGCACACCGGGTCCGTGAGGGCGGCCGGCCCGGATTCGCCGGCGTCGCGGGCGCCGCCCGAATACGCCGCGGGATCCGCCCGGAACCTCTCGAGGCAGTGGGCGCTACAGAAGACGTAGGTCGTGCCGCCGTGGGTATGGCGGTGTTCGGCCTTCGCCGGGTCGACCTCCATGCCGCAGACCGGATCGACGACGGGGTCTGTCCCCTGGCTCATGACGGTTCTCCTTTCGTGTGGGGTACCTGCACACAAGGCCCGGCCTGGAACCTACCGCGGGGTTCCGGACCCGGCAAGGGGCCCGCCCCGGCGTTCCCGCAGGGCCCGGAGTTCCGGCTCGACCACGGCGTCCATGCAGTGGGGGCAGATGCCGTGGGACAGGGTCAGGTCGTAGGACTGGAGCAGGGCCTGCTCCAGCGGAAGCCAGATCTCCCGACCGTCCGGCCCGGCGACCGGCATGGCCTTGCAGTACATGCAGGTGCGGGCGAAGGCACCACCCGGGGCCTTCCCGGCATCGGCGTGAGGCGGCGCCAGGACGTGCAGGGCCCAGGCCAGCGCCACGCCCGCACCCACGAAGGCGAGGGCCATGGGGATCATCCCCGGATGGAAGCTGCCCAGGTCGGGCACGGCCCGGGGCGGCGAAACCGCCGCCATGGCCAGAGGATGCAGGACGAAGAAGCCGGCGCCCGCGCCGAGAACGGTGGGGGCCGAGAGGACGCGCCGTATCGGGTTCATGGGATTCTCCTTCCGTGTTGCAGGGTAACGGGGACACCGACATCCTCGGCCCCGGCCGAGGGTGCCGGAGCCGCTCCGGCGTCGAGCCCCAGCTCCGCGCGGGCCCGGGCGACGGCGGCCCGCCACGCGGCGGGCGGTGCGGAACCCCGGGCGCCCAGTCGCTCGAGTTCGAGTTCCACGGCCCGGAGCGCGGCCTGGGCGCCCTCCCGGCGGGCCCGGTCGGCCTCCTGGGCCGCATCCCGGACGGCGGGGCCCCGCCGCGCCAGGAGTTCGTCGAACACCGCCGCGAGCCCGGCCACCAGGAACACCGTGGCGAGCACCGCGTAGCCGAGGTGGGTTCGCACGATCTCCGCCGTCCCGACCGCGCCGGGTTGGGAAAGCGCCCGTTCCAGCAGGTCGAGCTGGCCGAGGACCTCGAAGGCGACAAACAGGCCGATGACCGGCACCACGACCAGCGCGGCCACGGCCGCGGGTGCCGCCGGGAACGGGGTCCGGTCGGCCCGGGGGCCCGTGGGGGGGGCATCGTTTCCATGGGGATGACCCGTCGGAAGGGGGCTTGCGGTTCGGTTCATGGGGCGACTCCTCGCCGGCGGTGGCGTGGACGACGTTCGGGGTGTCGCCCGAAGGAGGGAAGCACGAACCGTGCCGCGGGGAGCGGCGCGCCCGCCCCGCACCCGGCCGGTGGGGCCCTGGGGTTCGGGGGCGCGTTCCCGGGGCGGACCGGTTCGGGGCTTGGTGTAGAGGATTGGCCGAGGGGTGTGGAAAATCCTTCGCGAAACTGCCCCCGCAGCCCCGCACGGGCGAAGGGAAGCGGGCCAGGGCGCGCCGCTGCGGGGGCACTGGGCCGTGGCACGGGGGATGCAGGGCTCAGGAAACGCCGGACGGTGGGCGGCGGAGCGGGGGCGCCGCCGCCGCCGCCCGAGCCCATCACGAAAGGGGGTGATCCATGGCCAGACTCCGCTGACACCCCACATGGCCGGTCCTGGGCACGACCGAAAACTGCCCCCTTTTTTCCGGGGGATGGCGCTACCCCCGGAACGGCGGGCCGTCCGGTCGGCCGGCGGGATCAGGGGATCAGGGGTAGGGAAGGAAGGGCCAACAGGAGCAGCACGACCGCCAGCCCTCCCCAGGCGATCCACAGGGCTCGGCGCCGGGACGGCCCGGGCGGGAGCTTGCGGGGGGAGCCGTGCACGGCCGTGAGCGCCCACCAGGGGCCGGCCAGGGCGGCCAGCACGAGGCCGAACCGCAGGGGGTGGCTCCAGTCCTGCAGGCGGGCGGCCCACGAGAGGGGGAGGCGGGCTCCCCAGAAGGGCAGGAGGCCCACGAGGTCGTAGCCGAGGGCGAAGACCACCCCGACGGCGACCCAGGCGGCCACCCGGGCCGCCGACCACTTACCACGCTTCATAGTAAAACCCGAACCGGTCGTCGCCCCAACGCGCGAACTTCCCCCGGAGTTCGAGGGGGAGTCGCGTGCCGGGGTAGTACCGGACCACGAACCGCTCGTCGCCGAACGTGAGAAACTTGCCGATCACGGCGGTGATCCTCCCTTGCTCGTCGTACCCGAACGTGAACCCGGGGGTCCCGTCCCGGCCGAACTTCCCCTCCACCCGGACGAGGCGGCCGTCCCCGTCCCGCACGAAACGGAACACCTCGTCGCCGTAATGGTAGAACCGGCCCCGAACCTCACGGATGCTGCGGGCGGCGTCGAGGTGTACCTCGAATCCGGGGCCGCCCCCGTCCCCGAACTTTCCGGTGACGTGCCAGCCCCACGGTGCGGGCGAGAACCGAAACCGGTCGTCGCCCAGCCGGATGAACTTGCCCTCCACGGCCGTCGGGTCGCCCGCCGCATTGAACCGGATCACGTGGACCCGGTCCCCGTACTCACCGAACTTCCCCTCGATCCACACGGCGCGGATTTCCGCCCCGGCCCGGATTCGGGCCACGGCCCGGGGGGTGCCGGCCCTCACGGCCTCGGGCACGCGATCCGGAACCGGTCCGGCCAGGGCGGCCAGCACCGCAAGCACCGTGGGGATCATCGGGTTTCCGGGTGGACGTACCAGCGCAGGGGCAGGGTCTTCGCCCCCCGCGCCTCCCGGCCCTTGCGGTCCCGGACCGCCCAGGTGACCCGCAGTTCCATGCCCTCGCGGATCCGGGTCGGGTCGGCGGGACGCAGCACGGCGGCCATGTCGAACATGGAGGTGTAGAGTTGGCCGGGGATGGGGGTGCCGGCGGGCGACTCGACCCGCACCTCGATCACCTCCACGGGCCGGTCGAAGAGGACGTCGATCTCCTCGGGGGTCTCCCCCTCGTGCACGGCCGTGAGCACGTCGAGCAGCCGGGGCGCGGCCGGCGGTTCGACGGCGGCCGGGTCGGGCCGCACCGTGGGGCCGGGAGGCTCGGCACCCGCCTGAAGTTGCACGGCCGAGATTCCCTCGAACTGGGTCAGGGTGTGGGCCAGCGCCTGGGCGGCCAGCGGGTGGGTCGTGCCCGGGAGCCCCTGGGTCACCCGCACCCGGGCGATCCCGTCCGTGACCTCCACCCCGGCCAGCGTCGTCCCCTCGGGAAACAGGCGGGGAAGGGGCAGGAGGCGCACCTGCTCCGGGTGGCCCCCCACCAGCACCCGGGCCGCCTCCTCCACGATCCGGTCCGGGTTCACGGAGAACAGCGGCACCGGCGCGAGCCGGTCGGGGGAACCCGAGGCCCCCAGCCCGGGCAGGTACACCACGGCCGCCCGGCAGGCCACCCCCTCGGACGCCGGCGGGGCGCCGAAGGCGGCCTCGTAGGCGGGGGTGGCCGAAACGGGGATCTTTTCGGCGCCGGCCGGCGGCGCGAGGCCGACGGTGGCGGCGAGGGCGAGGGCGATTGCGAGGCGTTTCATGGGGGCCTCTCCTCGTCTACGGGTTGCAGGGTGTTCAATGGAGGCTATGGTTTCTGCGAGTGTACGGCGCCGGACTCCCAAAGCAAGCGGCGTGCCCCGTGCGGGAGGTGACGGATGCGTGGAAGGGTTGCGGGAACATGGGTCGTATTGGCCCTCGCGCTCAACGCGGCGGCGGGCCCCGGGGGGTTCCCGGTGCGGGCGGGGGTGGGGCTCGTGCCCAAGGAGTTCCGTATCCGGCCCGTGGAGGGCCTCGACGCGGTGCGGGGCTACGCGGAGGAGTACATCGCCGCCCTGGGCCTCGAAGGGGTGCGGGTCCACAGGGTGGCGCGCAGCGGGGACCGGTATTTCGCCTACGTGCGGGAGGCGGACACGGGGCGGGGGGCCTTCGCGCTGGAGATTTCCGCCGACGGCCGACTGGGGCCGAAGCGGTTTCCGGGGATGGACCCCGAGATGATGTGGAACCAGAAATACGGGCACCGGGCCCGGCGCGACCCCGACCTCGTGCGGGAGCGGCTTGGGCCGGAGGAGGCTCTCTCGCGCGCGCGGCAGGCCGTGCCCCCGGACGAGGGGCTTCGGCCGGGAGGATGGGAGTGGTACTACGGGTACGTGCTGGCGTTTTTGTTCGACGAGGCCGGCCGCTGGGCCGGGGAGGCCGCCGTCAACACGGTGAACGGGGAGGTGGTGTGGGCCCGGTTCCCCGGGGGGCCGCCCGAGGCCCGGCCCCCGGTCGCGCCCCCTGAACCATAGTCCCCAGCCTGCTGAAGACTATTCTCCATTTCCGTTCGGTCCCTCCCCTCGCCTCGGCCGCCGAAGTCCCCCTCGAGTTCACAACCCTTCCGTGCGCCCCGGGATTCGCCGGGCGCTCCTTCACGGCACGCCCCCTGCACCCCTTGCCGGGGATCAGGGATGTTGTCTTCGTCGAGGGGAGGTGTGACGGGTGCGAGTGGCCTGGGTGGGGGAAGAACAGGGGTGGCGGCCGGTGCTGGAAGCGGCCGGGCTCGAGGTGGTCCCCGGAGAACCCGGGAGCATCGGGCAGGCCGACGTGGTCGTGTGCTGGGGGCCCTGGCCGGCCGGGCTGCCCTGGCCGTCCGTGCCGGTGGTGTGGTGCCCCGCCGGGGCGTGTGGCACACCGGGGGATCCGGCCGCGCGGGCCGATGTGATCCTGGCCGAGCCCGTGCGGGCCGTGGACCTCCTGCGGGGGGTGGAGGAGGCGGTGGGCCTTCGCCTGGCACGGCTCCTGTGGCGGGGTGGGGCATTCGCACCCGGCCCGACCCAGTCCCCCACGCGCATCTCTCTTCCGTGGACGAAGAAACTGTTTGGCCCCGGGTAAACCCCCGGGCGGCGCGTGCGTCTCAAGGGGCAGGCAACGGCATTTTTCCCTTTCCCCAACCGGGGCGAGGCCCCGAAGGAGCGCGCGAACCATGAAACGACTGTGGATCTGGGGGGTGGCCGTGGCGGCAACGCTGGTGTTGCTGACCGGTTGTTTTCCGTTCCATCACTGGACCCATCTGGCGCCGGGCCACTGCCTGGTGCCGTAACCGAAGCGGTCGGACGAAAACGACCCGAGCCGGCGGGGGCGGGCCCCCCCCCACCCACAACCGACAAGAATAACAACCGAAAACAAAAACCCCTGTACATGTTTGGTAACCCGCCGTACCGGCGGGCGTGGGCCGGGTGGGGCGCCGCGGCCGCCCAACCCCAAGTAACCCGCGGCTTGCGGTCAAACGGGGGGCGGGCGAACAACAACCCCACCCTCAACGAACGCCGCAACGATTAG